>JBBSLM010000045.1:0-10923 GCA_038255245.1 Sphingomonadales bacterium | reverse complement strand
GGCGGCATGGGGCCCGTTCTTCCTGTTCCTGCTGATCGGCGAAGCAGTGCTCGTCCGCAGCGAAGAATAGGAAGCGCGCGCTCAGCGCCGGCGCATCGTGCTGGCGCTGAGGCGCGCGACCAGGAAGGGCAGTCCCTTGTAATTGCCCTTGTGATAGACCGAATCCGCGTCGAGCGCGGCGGTGATCCGCCGGTGGGCGGTGCCCAGCGCATGATAGGGCAGGCCCGGCAGCAAATGGTGCAGCGCGTGATAGCGCAGCCCGACCGGCGCCCATAGCATCGGCAGGAAGGTCGGCGGCGGGACGTTGACCGAATCCAGATATTGCGCGGTCACACTCATCGGCTCGCCCTCATTCTCCCAAAGGTGGGCGACGAGGGTGCGCACCTGATTGGTGACGGCGAGCAATGAGGTCACGGCGAGAAAGATCAGGAAAGCGCTGAGCGGAATGATCCCCGTCGCGGTCAATGCGATCATCGTGACCGCATAGACGCTCGCCGCTGCTTCCAGCCGGTGCCAGAGCCTGCGCTCCACACCTTCCGGCGAGCGGCGACGGAAAGACGGATTGATCTGCAGCCCGGAATAGCGCTCGACCACCAGCTTGCGCAGCGGCGGGATTACCACCGACAAAGGCGTGAGCACCGCATAGCGGAACAGCAAGGCGATCGGCGCCAAAGCGGCGACCAGGATGAACACCGGCAGCGACCACCATTTCATCAGCGCCAGCGGCAGATATTCGGGATCCTCCGCCGTGCCATAGCGCGTCTTGGCGTGGTGGAGATTGTGGACGCCTTCATACATGAAGCTCGGCGTCAGCAACGGAATGCCGACGATCAGATTCCAGCCAAGCCGGAAACCCGGGACCGTCGCATGCTTGATATGGGTGAGTTCGTGGATGAAGCTTTCGGCCCGATACAGCGCCAGCGCCGCGACCAGCCCAACAGCGATGGTCCAGCCCAGCGACGGCGCGAGGATCGCTGCCGCCAACGCGCCGTAACCGATCAGCGCAGAGGCGATCAGATCAGACCAATAGATGGCCGGCTTCGGCTTGTTCAGGTCGCGCGTCAGATCGGCCGCGGCCTTCAGCATGGCCTTGTCGTCGGCGGCGCGCGCCTTCGCGGGCGCGGCGGCCGGCGCGACGCTGTCGCTCCGTTCCAGAGTGATTGCATTGTTCATCGAAAACGCCATTGCCCGAATATAGTGGCGAGACGGGGGCAAACCAGATGCGAAGCGGCGCGGCCGCCCCGGTTTCGTGTTTGGAAGTCCGCTCATCCCCGCTAGGAACCGCGCGATGGCCGACACCCCCCTGACCATAGCGCCTGTGCGCAGCAAGGCGGACAAGACGGCCTTTATCGCGCTGCAATATCGGCTCAACCGCGACGATCCTAATTGGGTGCCGCCTTTGCTGGACGAAGCGGAATCGCTGATCACGCCGGGCAAGAATCCCTGGTTCGAACATGCCGAGGCGGAGCTGTTCCTCGCCCGCCGCGCAGGGCGCGTCGTCGGCCGCATCTCCGGGCAAGTAGACCAGCTGGTGCTCGAGCATATGGGCGCGGGGACCGGCCAATGGGGCATGTTCGAGGCGGAGGACGAAACGACAGGCCGCGCCTTGATCGCGGCGGCCGAAGACTGGCTGCGCGGCAAGGGCATGACCCGCGCGCTGGGCCCCTTCAGCCTGGGCATCTGGGACGAGCCGGGCCTGCTGGTTCAGGGCCACGATCACCCGCCGATGGTGATGATGGGCCACAACAAGGCCGCCTATCAGGCCTGGATCGAGCATGCCGGCTACGCCCGGGCCAAGGACCTCTACACCTACGATATGGACATCAGGGCCCCCTTCCCGCCGCTGGTCCAGCGCATCGTCGAAAGCGGTCGCAGGAACCCGCGCATCCGCATCCGCAACATCGACAAGAGCCGGTTCGACGCGGAGGCGGAACTGATCCTGTCGATCCTCAACGACGCGTGGGGCAACAATTGGGGCTTCATCCCGCTGACCGACAGCGAGATCGCCTTCGCCGGCAAGAAATTGAAGCCGATCGTATTCGAGGACATGATCCGCGTCGCCGAACTGGATGGAGAGCCGGTCGCCTTCATGATGGCGCTCCCTAACCTCAATCTGGTGCTGAAGAGGTTGAATGGGCGGCTCTTCCCCTTCGGCTGGATCCGCCTGCTCTGGTGGCTGAAGCGGGGACGGTTCGACGAGGGCCGGGTGCCCCTGATGGGCGTGGTCAAGCGGCTTCAGGGTGGCCGGCTCGCGAGCCAGCTCGCCTTCATGTTGATCGGCACGATCCACGCCGAGGTGGGACCGCGCTATCGCGTCCGGCGCGGCGAACTGGGCTGGGTGCTGGACGACAATGAGGGCATGAAATCGATTGCCGATGCGATTGGCGCGAAGCGGAACCGCGTCTATCGCATCTACGAAAAGGGGCTCTGACCGATGCGCATGCGACTTGTTGTGGCCGTCGCAATGCTGGCGCTCGGCGCCTGCAATGCGGGGGACCCGCCCGCGGCCGACGGGCCCGCGGTCTCGAACATCGCGGGCAAGACCACGCCGTTGCCGACCGCCAACGCTCAGCAGCCGGCCACGACCAGGGTCGACGAGGTGGAGTTCCAGCCGGCGGCGGAGCCTGCCGAAGCGTCCAACACCAATGCGGTGACGCGCGCCTGGTTCGCCGGGCGCTGGACCGATACGGGCGATTGTGCGCAAGCGGGGGAGTTCGGCGCGAACGGCCTCTATCTGCTCGCCGACGGCACGCGCGGTATGTGGAACATCGTCGATGGCCGGCTGGTCGTGCAACATGCCGGCGGCCGCGGCTCGGTGGCGATCCGCAAAGTGGACGAAAATCACGTCGAGGTGGTGAACGACGACGAATCCGTTGGCCGCTCGGCGCGCTGCTAGAGCTGCCTAGTCAGGATCTGCGAGCGTCACCCAGGTCGGGGCATGATCGCTCGCCTTTTCGCGGCCGCGATAATCCTTGTCGACACCCGCATCCAGAAACCGGTCGGCGGCTGATGGGCTGAGCAGCAAATGATCGATGCGGAAACCCGCGTCGCGCCGCCAGGCTCCCGCCTGATAGTCCCAGAACGTATATTGCGGCCCTTGCGGGTGACGCGCGCGGATCGCGTCGGTCCAGCCTTGATAAAGCAAGGTGCGGAAGGCGGCCTGGCTCTCCGGCTGCATCAGCGCGTCGTCGGCCATCGCGCGGGCCGAGAAGACGTCGTCCGTCTCGTTGGTCGGGATGACGTTATAGTCGCCGGCCAGCACTACCGGGATTTCCTCGGCGAGCAATCCGGCCGCGTGCAGCCGCAACCGCTCCAGCCAGGCGAGCTTGTAGGCGAATTTTTCCGTGCCGACGGGGTTGCCGTTGGGCAGATAGATGGACGCGACCACCACGCCGCCAATATCGGCCTCGACATAGCGACTCTGCACATCCTCGACATCGCCGGGCAGGCCGACGCGGCGCGCCACCGGCTCCGCGCCGCGCGCCAGGATGGCGACGCCGTTAAAGCCCTTTTGGCCGTGCCACAGCGCGCCATAGCCCGCCGCTTCGATTTCCTTGCGCGGCAGATTCTCCTCGGCCGACTTCAGTTCCTGGCAACAGACCAATTCGGGCTGCTGCTCGTTCAGATATTCGAGCAGCCGCTCGAGCCGCGCCCTTATACCGTTCAGATTGTAGCTGGCGATCTTCACCGTGCCCGGATAGCGCTGCGCCCGGCTTTGGGCCAGCCTCCGCGGCCACCGCCGCTTGCGCCGCCGCGCATTTCCGCACACGGTCGCCGCCGCCGGCACCTGGCGGCAAGCTGAAGGAAGGATTGAATGAACAGAATCACGATGCCGGCCGCCGTTTCGGCCCTCGCGCTCCTCGCGGCCTGCAACAGCGGGACGGCGAACAACAGCGCTCCGGCGAACGTCGCCGGGACGACCAATCTGGCCGCCGGCACGGCTGCGCCCGTGACGCCGGCGCCGGGTCCGGCCCCCACCGCGACCGGCAGCGTCGATCAAGCCTTCATCGTCGGCCATTGGTCGCCGAACCCGGCTTGCGATGAGACGATCAGCTTCGACGCGGACGGCACCGCGCGCGTCAGCGACGATCCCCGTCCCGGCCGATGGGCGCTGTCGGGCGAGACCCTGACCGTCACCCCGCCCGAAGGCGCGCCGCAACCGACCCAGGTCGCGCGCGCCGGCGACAATCTGGTCGCAACACAAAGCGGCCGGCCGATGACGCTCAATCGCTGTCAGGCCCCGGCCGCGCAGGCGACTAAAGGCTGAGGATTAACGGGGTGCCGAGCGAAGGTCCGGCACCCCCTTCGTTTCGAAGGATCAGCGCATCAGATGAGAAGCGGAATGGCGAACTCGGCCAGATTGAGTTGTCGCGCTTCCCGATCATAGCGATCAGCGAGCAGGGTAAGCTGCCTGCTGGTCCACTCATCCTGAGCGGCCGCCGCACCCTGCCTGGCGCGGGCGGCATGCAGATGCAGTAGCCGGCTTTCGTCCATCGCCCACCTATGCGCGTAGGGGCGTCCGGCCGTCTCCGGCCTGACGCCCCACGCCATCTACGCGACCCAGAGGGAGCCGCGAGGATTGAACGCAATTGATCGAAAGCAGTTCCGGCGCGGTTTGTTTCTTGCGCGCCCGTAATGACGACGGCATCGTGCGCCATGCCGTCCGTGAGTCGGCGAAAAAGGATATCCAACATGCACGCGAAGACCGCTCTGCTCGCCATGACGGCGATTGCCCTTCTCGCCGGCTGCAACCGCGGCGCTGCCAATAACAGCGCCAAGGCCGGCAACACCATGAACACCGCTGCTGCCGCCCCCGCAGCCCCAGCGCCGGCACCAGCCGCGACCGCCGCGACGGGGCAGCCGGTCGACGCGGCCTTCCTGACCGCGAACGCCTGGGCCCCGGCGGGCATGTGCGAGCAGGCGCTCACCTTCAATTCGGACGGCACGATCGAAGCCGGCAATGATACCGGCAATTGGGCGCTGGCGGGCAGCACGCTCACGCTCACCAAGGAAGGCGAGCCGGCGGAAACCTGGACCGTGTCGCGCAGCGGCGACAACCTGACCATGGCGATGGGCGCCAACACGATGACCGTGGGCGCTTGCCCGGCCGGTTAGGGTCCGTACGGACCCTAAATCGAAAAGCTGGTCCCGCAGCCGCAGCCTGAGGCGGCGTTGGGATTGGTCACCTGGAACGCGGCGCCGCCGAGCGACTCCACGAAGTCGACGGTCGCGCCGCGGACCAAGTCCAGCGACACTTCGTCCACGACCAGGCGAACCCCGTCCGTCTCGGTGGTCACGTCGCCGTCCTCCGCCCCGTCGGCCAGTTCGAACCGGTATTGGAAGCCGGCACAGCCGCCGCCGTCCACGGCGAGCCGCAAAATGGCGGGCTTGCCCTGCCGATCGGCAATCTTCGCCACGCGCGCGGCGGCCGCCTGGCTCAAGGCGATCTCGGGAGCGGTCTGGGTTTCGGCCATGATGCTGAGATAGGCGGCATGCCCGTCCGCCACAACCGCCTCAGGCGCGCGCGCGGTAACCGCAGATGATCCCGAACAGAAAGCTCATGAACAGGCCGAGCTTCACCGAGCCGCCGGGATCGGCCCAGCCGACCAGTTCGTGGCCGAAGCCGAACAGAGCGATGAACATCGCCAGAGCAAGACCGGTCATAAGCGCGACTCCTTGAGCGCCGATCCGCCGAGCGTCGCAGTCGCCGGTAAAGAGCGGGTAAATGCCTTGTGCGGCCGCGACAGCCGCCATATGCGCGAGCGCATCCGGGAGCCCTCCATCATGAAGTACCGCATTCTCGTCACGCTGAAGCCGGGCGTGCTCGACCCGCAGGGCAAGGCGATCCATCACGCCCTGGAAGGGCTCGGCTTCGACGGCGTCGCCGATGTGCGCGCCGGCAAGCTGATCGAGCTCGACGTCGCCGACAGTGTCGGTCCGCCGGAAATCGAAGAAATGTGCCGCAAGCTGCTCGCCAACATTGTGATCGAGAATTTCCGAATCGAGGCGGCGGAGCCGGCGCGGGCCTGAACCATGCAGAGCGCCGTCATCGTCTTCCCCGGCTCCAATTGCGACCGCGACCTCGCCGAAGCGATCCGCCTGGTCACCGGCCGCGCCCCGGCGATGGTCTGGCACCGGGAGAGCGAACTGCCGGACGGCATTGGCCTGATCGCCGTGCCCGGCGGCTTTTCCTACGGCGATTATCTGCGCTCCGGGGCGATCGCGGCGCGTTCCCCGGTGATGCAGGCGGTAAAGGCGGCGGCAGAACGCGGCGTGCCCGTGCTCGGCATCTGCAACGGCTTCCAGATCCTGACCGAGACCGGCCTGCTGCCCGGCGCCTTGATGCGCAATGCCGGCATCCGTTTCGTCGGCCGCGACGTCGCGTTGACCGTCGAGAACAGCCAGTCGATCTTCACCTCACGTTACGAGGCCGGCGAGCGCGTGACCTTTCCGGTGGCGCATCATGACGGCAATTACACCGCCGATGCCGACACGCTCGACCGTCTCGAAGGCGAAGGCCGAATCGCCTTCCGCTACGCCGAGGGCGTCAACGGCTCCGCCCGCGACATCGCGGGCATCGTCAACGCCGCCGGCAACGTGCTCGGCATGATGCCCCACCCGGAGCGCGCGGTGGAAGCGGCCCACGGCCGCACGGACGGTCGGCGGCTGTTCGAGGGGTTGTTAGAGGCGGTCGCCTGACCGGCCTCACGCCGCCTTCAGTGGCACCACGTTCGATTTGCCCGGTTCGTGCGAGACGATCCATTGCTCGACCACCGGGGCGATGCCGTCGCGCCATTTGCTGCCGTTGAAGATGCCATAATGGCCGACGCCCTTGGCCATGTAATAGCGCTTCAGTTCCTTCGGCAGCGCGGTGGCGATGCTCAGCGCCGCCTTGGTCTGGCCCAAGCCGGAAATGTCGTCCCGCTCGCCCTCGATCGCCAGCAAGGCGATGTCCTTGATCGCCGCCGGATCGACCTTGCGGCCCCGGTGCAGCATCTCCCCCTTCGGCAGCGCGTGGCGCTGGAACACCACGTCGATCGTCTGCAGATAGAATTCCGCGGTCATGTCGCAGACCGAACGATATTCCTCATAGAATTTCATCGTCGCATCGGCGCTCTCGCCATCGCCCTCGACGAGGTGACGGAACATGCCCCAATGGCTGGCCAGGTGATTGCCGAGGTTCATCGCCATGAAGCCCGCCAGCTGCAGGAAGCCCGGATACACTTTCCGCCCCTGCCCCGGATAGAGATAGGGCACGGTCGCGATCACGTTGCGCTGAAACCATTCAAAGGGCCGCTGCGTCGCCACCGTGTTCACTTCGGTCGGCGCCTCGCGCGTATCGACCGGACCGCCCATCATGGTCAGCGTGCGTGGCCGGGCGGGATGCTTGTCCGCGCTCATCACGCAGGCGGCGGCAAGCGCCGGCACGGACGGCTGGCAGACGGCCAGCATGTGCGCGCGCTTCTCGCCGGGCTGGTTGCCGATATGGTCGAGAAACTCGATCAGATAATCGACATAATCCTCGAGATCGAAACGCCCATCCTCCATCGGCACGCACTTCGCGTCGCGCCAATCGGTGATGTAGACGTCGTGGCCGGGCAGCATCCGCTCGACCGTGCCGCGCAGCAAAGTCGCATAATGGCCCGACATGGGCGCGACGATCAGCAGCTTCGGGCCGCCGGTCACGCCCTCGCGCTTGAACCGCTTCAGCTGGCCGAACGGGCGGCGCAGCACGATCTCCTCGGTCACCGCGACCTCGCGGCCGGCCACCTCGGTCGTGGCGAGGCCGAATTCGGGCTTGCCGCGCGGTGCGGAGGCGTGCGCGAACACCTGCAAGGCCGAGGCCATGATCGGCCCCATATGCGAATAGCCGAACGGGTTGATCGGGTTGTTGAGCCAGCCCGCGCCGATATTGGCCATCGTGCTCGCGCCGGTCAGGAGCGAGCGCTGCATTTCATAAGCGTCGTAAAGCAATTCGGTCTCCGCCCCCGGAATGATCGCGTTGGCCACTGGATAGCGGCGCGCCCGGTTGAGTTCCATCTTAAAACGGTTCGGGACGGCAAAGGGTTGCCACCATTGAGCGGGCGAGCCCACGCTGCTAGGCGGACGCGATGGCGCGGCGGGGGAGACAAAGGCAAATCGGCGCGGCCGTGGACGGCGCCGCGCCGCCAGGAAAGGTCGCGAATCTCGCCATCATCTGGCGGTTCGTCGCGCGTTACCGGGGCCATGTCACCGGGGCGGTGCTCGCCTTGCTGGTCGCGGCGGCCGCGACGCTGGCCATACCGAGCGCCTTCCGCCTGATCATCGATCGCGGCTTCTCCGGCGAAAGCGGCGATGTCTCCCGCTGGTTCCAATATCTTGGCGTCATCGTGGTGGTGATGGCGCTGGCCACCGCCACGCGCTTCTACTTCGTCTCCTGGCTCGGCGAGCGGGTTGTCGCCGATCTGCGCGCCGCCGTGCAGCGCAATCTCCTCCGGCTCGAACCGGCCTTCTTCGAGGAGAATAGGCCGTCGGAGATCGCCTCCCGGCTCACCGCCGACACCACCATCATCGAGCAAGTGGTCGGGTCGACCTTCTCGACCGCGCTGCGCAATCTGCTGATCGGCATCGGCGGCATCATCTATCTGTTCGCTTTGGTGCCGCACCTGACCGCGATGCTGCTGATTGGCATCCCGCTGGTGATCCTCCCCATCCTGCTGCTCGGCCGACGTGTGCGGATCATCTCGCGCACCAGCCAGGACAAGGTGGCCGAGGTTGGCGCCATGGTCGACGAGACTCTGGGCGCGATGAAGACCGTGCAGGCGTTCGGGCAGGAAGAGCGCGAGGCCCGGCGCTTCGCCGGCGCGGTCGATGCCGCCTTCGCCACCGCCCGCTCGCGCATCGCCTTGCGGGCGATGATGACGGCCGTGGTGATCTCGCTGATCTTCGGCTCGATCGCCTTCGTCATGTGGCAGGGCGCGCTCGACGTTCAGGCCGGCCGGATCAGCGGCGGCACCATCGCCGCTTTCGTCATGACCGGGGTGCTCGTCGCCGGGGCGTTCGGCGCGCTGGCGGAAGTCTATGGCGAATTGCTGCGCGGCGCCGGGGCGGCGGGACGCATGGCCGAATTGCTAGAGCAGCGCCCGACGATCAGCGCGCCGGCCGCGCCGCGCGCGCTGCCGGAACCGGCGCTGGGATCGATCGCGTTCGAGAATATCGTCTTCCGCTACCCGACCCGCCCGGAGGTCGCGGCGCTGGACGGGTTCACCCTGGCGGTGCGCCCGGGCGAGACCGTCGCCCTGGTCGGGCCGTCCGGCGCCGGCAAGTCCACCCTGTTCCAGCTGGCGCAGCGCTTCTACGATCCGCAGGAGGGCGTCGTCCGGCTCGACGGTATCGACCTGAAGGACGCCGACCCCGGCGCCGTGCGCGCGCGCATCGCGCTCGTGCCGCAGGAAACGATGATCTTCGCGGCCTCGGCGCGCGACAATTTGCGTTACAGCGACTGGGAGGCGGACGACGCGCGGCTGTGGGCGGCGGCGGAAGCGGCCAATGCGGCGGAATTCCTGCGCGCCCTCCCGGACGGGCTCGACACCTATCTCGGCGAGGGCGGCGCGCGGCTGTCCGGCGGCCAGCGCCAGCGGGTCGCCATCGCGCGCGCCTTGCTCCGCGATGCGCCTTTGCTGCTGCTCGACGAAGCCACCTCGGCGCTCGATGCGGAAAGCGAGCGGCTGGTGCAGCAGAGCCTGGAGCGGCTGTTCGAGACCCGCACCACCCTGGTCATCGCGCATCGCCTGGCCACCGTGCGCGCCGCCGACCGGATCATCGTGTTGAACGAAGGCCGGATCGTCGAGGAAGGCACGCACGACGCGCTGGCCGGCCGCGGCGGCCTCTACGCCCGCCTGGCGCGGATGCAGTTCGAGGGGCTGGCGGCTTGAGCTCTTCCCTCTCCCCTTCAGGGGAGAGGGTGCCTCCGAAGGAGGCGGGCGAGGGGGAGTCTCAAGCCCGACCGGCTCCCCTCTCCCGCTCGCTTGCGCGAGCTTACCTCTCCCCTGAAGGGGAGAGGTTCACCGCAAAGAGAAAGGGCCCGGCGTTGCCGCCGAGCCCTCCCGTTTTCCGTAACTTTCGCTCCGGACTATTCCCGGCTGCCCATGAAGCTGAGCAGGAACTGGAACATGTTGATGAAGTCCAGATAGAGGCTCAGAGCGCCCATGATCGCGGCCTTGCCGATGAAATCGGTGCCCGCGACCTGGAAGTAGATGCTCTTGATGCGCTGCGTGTCATAGACGGTGAGGCCAGCGAAGATCAGCACGCCAATGGCGCTGATCGCGTACATCATGGCAGTCGACTGCATGAACATGTTCAGCACCATCGCCACGATCAGCCCGACCACGCCCATGAGCAGGAACGTGCCCATGCCGCTGAGGTCGCGCTTGGTCGTGTAGCCGTACAGGCTCAACGAGGCGAAGGCCGCCGCGGTCGCGAAGAAGGTCATCGCGATCGAACCGCCGGTGTAGATCAGGAAGATGGTGGACATCGACAGGCCCATCACCACCGCGAAGGCCCAGTAGAGCGCCTGCATTGCGCCGGTCGACAGCCGGTTGATGCCGAAGCTCAGCACTAGGACGAACGCCAGCGGCGAGAGCATGATCACCCATTTCAAAATGCCTGGGCCGAACATGATCTGCTGGGCCATGCCGCTCTGTGCGAACAGCAAGGCGACGATGCCGGTCAACAGCACCCCCGAGGTCATGTAATTGTAGACCGAAAGCATATGCTTGCGCAGGCCCGCGTCGAAACCGGCTGCATCGCGGCCGGCAACGTCGCGGCCGGCGGCGTCCGGATACAGACGCTGCGGCTGGTCGTAACGCGTGTCGTACCGATCAGACATTTTTCAAACTCCTTTGGGCGGCCGGATGCCGTCCAGACCCCAATATCGTTGAGACG
>JBBSLM010000044.1:0-10928 GCA_038255245.1 Sphingomonadales bacterium | reverse complement strand
CGATCTGTTCGAAGTCAACGAAGCCTTCGCCTGCGTCGCCATGATCGCCATGCGCGACCTCGGCATCCCCCACGACAAGATCAACGTCCACGGCGGCGCCACCGCTTTGGGCCACCCGATCGGCGCCTCAGGCGCCCGCCTCATCGCCACTTTGCTGAGCGCGCTCGAAACCCACGGCGGCAGGAAGGGCGTCGCGAGCCTGTGCATCGGCGGGGGTGAAGCGACGGCGGTGGCGGTGGAATTGGTGGGGTGCATATGAAGACGAACCTGCGGCAGCTGGACGGTGTGTGGGATCGAGGCTTTGCCTTGGACAAACACACTCTTCACAGCGAATACATCGGTGACAACGAGTTCGGTCACCCTCAGTTTGCAACGACGCGTTCCGAAGTTGGCGAAGCTCTGTTCCGCCTGAAATTTCGTAGCGACTATTCTCAAGTCGATCCCCTGGCAGCGACCGTTGTCGAGCAGATCGTGCCAATGTTCGGCCCGGTCGATCTCGTCGTCCCGATGCTGCCGAGCAAGGCGCGGACACGCCAGCCTGTTTTTGAGTTGGCCGAACGCACCGCGAATCTTCTAGGTCTTCCATACTATGCAGACATTCTGTCGAAGCTCCCGGCACCGCCGGGTACGCCGGAGTTGAAGAATCTAAGCGGCAAGGAGGCAAAGACCGAAGCTTTGAAGGGCCGATTCTCCTTCAACGATGCGATCGCCGGCGAGGGCCGCTGGAACGCATTGATTGTGGACGATCTCTACGACACGGGCGCTTCCTTGGAAGCGGCTTGTACGGGTCTTAAATGCTACCCTAAGATCGCCAATATCTATGTAGCTACGTTGACATGGAAATAGGCCGATGACGACCGTGTTCGTTGCAGGATCGATATCGATCAAGCGGCTCGACCCTGCCTTTTTGGCCCGGCTCGATCGCATTATAGCCCAGGATTTCGACATCGTCGTTGGAGATGCCGACGGCGCCGACTCGTCAATTCAGCAGGCTCTGGTCGACCGAGACGCTGTAAAGGTGACGGTGTATTGCAGTGGCAGCAAACCTCGAAACAATCTCGGCAAGTGGCCTGTCCAGCAAGTCTCTACCGATGCTCAGCCGGGAACACGTGCTTTTTTTACGGCGAAGGACCGTAAGATGGCGGAAGTTGCCGACTTTGGGTTGATGCTCTGGGACGCCAAAAGCACAGGGACACTCAGCAATGTTTTTGAACTCACGCAGCGTCGGAGAACCAGCAAGGTTTTTGTAAACAAGGCGAAGCAATTCCTGACGATCAGAGAGAAAGCGGATGTCGAAAGCCTGATTACGTTGATGAGCGAGGCCGCGCGCAGAAAAGCTGACCAAAAAATAGGCTTTTCACGTAGAATCGCAAGGCTGAGTGGAGAGCAACTCGCGCTGGCCGTCTAATCAAAAAGCACTTTCCTACAGACAACCAATATGGTTCATCCTTTCCAATGGAACAGAACCAGAACGCGCATGGCGCATCCGCCGCGGACGGCTCGCACAAGCCTGCCGCCCTTCCCCATTTCCCCGGCGCGAGCTGGACCGCCACGCCGGACACGCCCGCGCCGCCCGGGGACGACCCCGATTTCGCCAGCGACGAAGAGGCCACCGCTTACTGGCAGGGCGTCGCCGACGGCATCCACCAGTCCGGCGGCATCGTCCCGCCCCGCCTCGCCGCCCGCGCGGCCGGGGGCGATCTGCTGGTGCCGGTGCATGGTGAAGAAGAAGGGCCACCCCCAGCCCCTCCACGAAATCGTGGAGGGGAGTCAGATCCTTCCGATCACGAACTCCATGACTCCCCTCCAGCCTTTGCTGGCGGGGCTGGGGGTGATTCTTACTCGCCTCCTTCATCGTCCCCCGCACCCACCCAAGACCCCGACGACATCCTCGCCTTCACCCCCACCAACCTGCGCGCCCGCCACGATGGCTGGACCCCCGAAAAGCAGGTCGCCTTTGTCGAGGCGCTGGCCGACACCGGCATCATCCGCGCCGCCGCCGCGCGGGTGAAAATGACCCCGCAGAGCGTCTCGCGCCTGCGCCGACGCAAGGATGCGCGCGCCTTCGACCTCGCCTGCCGCGCCGCCGAGCAGATCGGCCGCCGCGCGATCGTCTCGACCGCCTGGGAGCGCGCGATCGAAGGCACGATCCGCCGCCATTATTTTCACGGCGAGCTGAAATCGGAGGAGCGCGTCTTCAACGACCGCCTGCTTATCGCGCTCCTGAACCGCCTTCCGCCCGATCCGGCCGAGGACAAGCAGATCGAGGCCGTCGAGCAGGATTGGGACGGCTGGATGGACGCGATCGCCGAAGGCCGCGACGCCCCCGCCGCGCCCGATCCCGATCCCACGCCGCCCGCCGAACCGGAGGACGCAAAAGTATGGGAAGACGAAGGCGAACTTTTCACCAATGCCCCACCGCCCGAAGGCTTCGACGGCAGCGAGGATGGCGAATATGGCCAGCCCATCTACCAGCGCGCGCTGACGCAAGCCGAAGAGGATTATTGGCGCGCCGGGGGCGAGGAAGCCGCCAACGAACGCCGCGGCTGGCTCGGCCCGGAATGGCATCTCGGGCGCCAAACAATCTTCCCCTGGGGGTGTGAACCTTCAGCACTATTCGCCGAGCCAGAAGCCGAGCGGAGCGAAGCGAGCGAGACATCCGGCGAGAGACGAATAGTGCCGGCCGACGGGTCGTCGCCAGACGAACCCGATCGACGTCACGGCTTTGCCGGGACGCCTGCCTTCGCGCCGGTCGCCGAGCCGCAAGACGAAGCAAGCGAAGCGGATTTGGCTTGCGGCGAGAGCCGACCAAGCGCGGCCGACGGGTCGCCCGAGGGCGAACCCGATCGACGTCACGCCGAGGAAGCCGAACGGCAGGGCGAGCGGAGCGAAGCGAGTGAGGCCTGCCGAGAGAGCCTGACGAGGCCGGCCGACGGGTCGTCGCCAGACGAACCCGATCGACGTCACGGCTTTGCCGGGACGCCTTCCTCCGACGCTCCCTCGAGTTTCCCGCCAGAGGATGCGTCACCCCGGCCATGACCGCCCCCCTCAAGCCTCAAACGCCGCCGCTCCCGCCAGCACCGGCTCGCGCGCGCACCGCTGCAGCCGCTCGCCCAGGAATTCCATCACCGCCCGCACCCGCGGCGCGTGGCGCACCCGTTCGTGGGTCAGCAGCCACAATTCCATCCGGTCGGTCTCGGGCGGCGCGACCACTTGCACCAACTCCGGGTCGCGGCCCGCGACCATGGCCGGCAGCACCGCCATGCCGATCCCGGCCCGCACCGCCGCGAGCAAACCGGTGGCCGAGCCATGTTCGAACACCACCGCCTCCTCCAGCCCCCGGCCCTGCAGCCAGCGGCGGTACATCGGCCACACATAATCCCCGCCGCCACCGACGATCGGATGGTCTTTCAATTCGGCCAGCGAGCGCGGCAGACCGTTCATCTCCGCATAGGAGCGGCTGCAATAGAGCGTCCACGGGTCGCTCCCGATCCGCCGTCCGACCAGGCCGATTTCCTCCGGCGGATGCCCTCCGCGCAGCGCGATATCGGCCTCACCCGCGGCCAGGTCGCGCTTCACCTCGGTCGTGTCGAGCTCGATGCGGATGCCCGGATGCAGCGCGCGCAATTCGCCCAGCAAGGGCGTCAGCAAGGTCGCCGCGTAAATCTCCACCGTGGACAGGCGCACCACGCCATCCGCCTCGCGCGTCTGCGCCGCCGCCGCGTCGGCAAAGCCGCCCGCCGCGCGTTCGACCGCCTCGGCCTGCTCGACCAAAGCCGCCCCCGCCGGGGTCAGCGCGTAACCGGCCCGCCGCCGCTCGAACAGGCTCAGCCCGGTCGCTTCCTCCAGCCCCGCGATACGCCGCGCCACGGTCGTCTGGTTCACGCGCAGCGCCTTCGCCGCGGCCAGGGTGCTGCCGGTCCGCGCGACGGTCAGGAAGTAGCGCAGATCGTCCCAGCTCAGCATCGCGGCCCCTATCTGCATCCATGCAGAACGCATTGGCAATATCGCCGATTGCGTTGCTTATCGCAACTTAATATTTGAAGGACATCCAGCGCTGGACGACCCCATTTTTGGAGGAAGTCCCATGAAGACCATCGTGACCATCGCCGCCGCCCTGCTCGCCAGCGCGACGCCCGCTCTTTCTCAAGGCTCCGCGCACAGCGTGGCCGTCCATTATGGCGATCTGAACCTCGCCTCCGCCGACGGCCGGGCCACGCTCGACAGCCGCCTGCGCCAGGCGGTCCGCACCGCCTGCGGCGATCCCTCGCCGGCCGATCTGCGCGGCCGCAACCAGGCCATTGCTTGCCGCGCCGACCTCAACCGCAGCCTCGCCGAGCGCCGCGTCACGGTCGTCGCCGCCGCCGGCAATGCCCGCCCGCTGGTGCTGGTCGCGGCGCGCTAGGTCACAAGCTGCACCGCGGCGGGGGTGTGCTGGGCGCATCCCCGTCCGCCATCGACTTGACCTCGATCGGATCGCGGTAGATCGGCACCTCGATCGTCTCGCCGACCCAAAGCTCGTTGGGATCGAACAGGATGCCGTTGCGACGGTTATGCTTGAACAGAATGGGCCAATCCTTCGCATCGCCCATCTGATCGCGGGCGATGTGTTCCAGCTTATCACCCGCCTGCACCGTGTAAGAGCGAACCTCGACCAATTCGCTTCCCTCGGGCGGATCGCCCTTCATCGCATCGAAATCTTGCTGGAGCTTGCGGAGCTGCGACTCGATCGCATTATGCAACAATTTCAAGGCGGGCGGACGATACTCGGCCTTCTCCGGAAGGGATTCAGCCGCCTCCTTGTAGCGGCGAAGCAGCGATGGATGAATGGCGCGGACGTCGACCTCGCTGAAGCTGCGATGCGCGAGACCCAGCCCCATCATCCGGTCGCCGAACGACCAGGCCATCTTGCCCCGCTCGTTGAACAACTGGTGCCGGTGATCCGGACGGAGGCCATAAAGCGGCGACCCCGCATCCAGATCAAACATCAGGCCCTGCTTCAGCGCCCCGCGCAGCACCCAGGCCAGCGCCCCGTCGGAGAGGCCCTTGACGTCGCCGCCGCCACCCACGGCGCCATGCGGGCCGGGAAATATCATCTGCTGGTACAGCGGGTCGTTCTCATCGCCGCCATCCAAATCATCCAGGTTGGACCACAGGCTGGGCGAAAAGGTCTTGCGCTGTTCATCGGCGGCGACGGCGTGGCGGGCCGCCTCCACCACCTTGCTCAGCCTGGCATCGTGAAACCGGTATTTGCGGTTCACGAACGGGGCCAGCCACCTGACCTGCGGCGGGACGCCCAGCGAGGCCACCGTATCCCAGACGCCGACATAGCGGACGGTAAGGTCGGTCGCCTTCTCGCCGAATCCACGCGTCTTCAACCGCCAGTCGCGATCTCCCGGCAGGCAGAGATCCTTGCGCGTCTCGAAGCGGAAGGTCCGCATCCGGTCGCTCCCCGGGTGAGCATCCGGACTGCGGCTGCGATAGAGCGCGATCGCCTCGGCAATCTTGTCGAGTTGCCGCCTCGAAATGACCCCGCAATTGCGGATGAGGCCGACGAACGAGCGCGCCGTAAAGGCACCGCGCGAGAAGCCGAACGCGAAGATTTCATCGCCCGGCTCATAGTTGAGAACGAGGAAATGATAGGCCTCGGCGACATTGCCGGACAGGCCATAGCCGGTCGCGCCGCCGAGCTTGCGCTCCAGAAAAGATGTGCCGACGCCCTCATCATAATGGACAATCTGACTGGTCTCGCCAGCCTTGCCCGTCACGGATTGGGCGATCCGCGCGACGTTGGTCGGATTCGCAGCGTCGATCTTGTTCCAGGTCCCGTCGAAGCAAAAGATCAGCCTTTTCATGCTCGCCTCCCGGGCGGAGGATATCATCGATTCTCCTCCAGCGGAGGCAAGATTGCACCAGATTGGCGCGGCTCAGCCGCGGCGCGCGATGCAGCCGTCCACCGTTCGCACCAGTTCGTGCGCCCATGCGGCCAACGGCTCGCGCGGCCGGCCATGGACATCGAAGAAGTCGATTCTCGTTTCCCAGCTCGTCGCGCCGGTGAAACCCAGGACGGCGTAAAGCCGGTAGCTCACGAAGGTGCCCGGCTCGAGATAGGGTCCATCCGACACCTCGCCGAGATGGATAGAAGGCCACGGCAGCCGCTCCAGCCCCTCCACCACGGCCCGTAAGCCGGAACATTGACCGTCGGACACCTCGGCCCGGCCCATGACTCCCGGATAGCCCAGGCTCCGCTGCACGACCAACGAGCCCCGATCACCCCGATAGGCAAAATAGTCGATGTCATCGTTCCCACCGCCATCAACGCGAAGTGCGAACAGATGACCCGTCCGCTGGGCCGGCGGATTGCCCGGCGCGGCGGGCAGCGAGGACGACGCGGCAAGACCGGCGGAAGCCAGGAGCGCCGTCCGCTTCATCGCTCCGCCCCCTCCCTGCTCGCTTTGGCATCGGGCGAACAGGGCCTCGCCCTCGCGGGCCCAGGCCGCGATCGGGTTCGGCACTCCTCCGGGCCGATCGATCAGCGTGACCTCCATGCGCGAGCGATAGCCACTGCCAGCCATCCCCCGCCCCGACAGCGAATACCAGGTCGCGGAAGGCGGCGCGCTGGGAACGGCCGCCAGCACCGGCGATGGAATGGGCAAGCGCGCCGCCGCTTCGACCCAGCGCACCATTTCCGGGCAGTCGCTGCCGAGCACATGATCGCGTCGACCGGCTGGACTCGGGTGCCGGTCGACCCGCCAGTTGATCCCGTCCGGGCAGCGGAAGGCGGAAAGGCTCGTGCGCTCCTGACGCGGGGATTCGAATCGCTCGATCGAGAAGGCTGGCGGCGGCGGGGCGCCGCGCAGCAGATGCGGACGTGGACGGCAATCGCTCGCTTCAGCCGCAACGGGCCGCTGCAACTCGAGCGCGGACGCCAGAAGCAGATCGAACATGACAGCTCACCCTCCCCGCACGGGAAGGAGCGCTCGATCAGCTTAGCCCCGCCTGAACGCGGCTGTTCAGCTCGCCACTTGAAGGTTGGGCCGCTTCCCCACGTCGCGCAGCGTCTGGACGAAACGACCACGCCACCAGGCGACATCCTCGTCCCTCACGCTGGCGTGCAGCGCCTCCCAGCGGCGGCGGCGTTCGGCCAGCGGCATGTCGATCGCCTGCCGAATCGCGTCGCTAATCTCGTCCTTGCTGTACGGATTGACCAGCAACGCCTCTTTGAGCTGCGCCGCCGCACCGGCGAAGCGCGAGAGGATGAGCACGCCGGGATCCTCGGGATTCTGCGCCGCGACATATTCCTTGGCGACCAAATTCATCCCGTCCCTGAGCGGCGTGATCAGCGCCATTTGCGAGGCGCGGTAGAAGCCGGCCAGCTCCGCGCGCGGATAGCCCTGATTGACGTAGCGGATCGGCACCCAGTCGATCGTCGCGAAGCCGCCATTGATCCGGCCGCTCAGTTCGTCGAGCCGCTCGCGGATCGCCTCATAAGTGTGCACTTCACCACGGCTCGGCGGCGCGATCTGCAGCAGGACGATATTGCCGTGGGTATCGGGATGTTCCTCCAGGAAGCGGCGATAGCCCCGGAATCTCTCCTCCAGCCCCTTGGAATAATCGAGCCGGTCCACCCCGATGATCGTGTGCTTGGTGCCGACGCTCTCGGTCAGCAGCCGGCACGCCTGGTCTGCGACCTCGCTCGCCGCCGCCGCGGTGAACTCCTGATAATCGATGCCGATCGGGAAAGCGCAGATCCGCACGCGGCGGGAGCCGATCGTCGCCATCCCGTCATCGGACACCGTGCCGCCGAGGACATTCTCGATATAATGGCGGAAATTCTCGAGCCATTCCTCGGTCTGAAACCCGATCAGATCATAATCGAGCATCGAGCGCACGAGCTTCTCGTGGAAGGGCAACGACAGGAACAGGCTGGTCGGTGGCCACGGAATGTGGAGAAAGAAGCCGATCCGGTTCTTCAGGCCCATCTGGCGCAATTGCTGGGCGATCGGGATCAGATGATAATCGTGGACCCAGACCAGGTCGTCCGGCTCGATCAACGGTGCGACGGTCTCGGCAAAGCGCTGGTTCACCCGCTCGTAACCGCTGCCGAAGCTGCGGTCATATTCGGCCAGGTCGTTGCGATAGTGGAAAAGCGGCCAGAGCGTCCGGTTCGCATAGCCATTATAATATTCGTCGACATCCTGCTCCTCGAGGTCGACGGTCGCGGTGGTGACGCCGTTCTCGCGATGCATGTTGATCTGGCCGGTGAATTGGTCGGTCCGTTCGCCCGACCAGCCAAACCAAAGCCCGCGCGTCTCACGCAGCATCGCGCCGAGCGCGACAGCCAGGCCGCCCTGCGCGCCGGCGGCCGACTGCGCCTTCGCCGCCGACACCCTGTTCGAAATTACGACCAACCGAGTCATCAAATATCCCTGTCAGAGCCGCCCCACGCACCAGCCGTAGCCGCAACCGCACGGGACGTCCGCTCGCCCAGATCAATCTGCCTACCGAACACTGGTCCACGGCCGGGACAGCAGCCCGGCACAATTGATCAAACCTACCAGCGAATAAGTCTGCGGATAGTTGCCCCAAAGCTCCCCGCTTTCGAAATCCGTATCCTCGGACAGCAGGCCGGCCGGGGTCAGCCGCTCCAGCATCCTCTCGTAAAGCACGCGGGCTTCGGCGTCGCGGCCGGCCAGCGCCAGCGCCTCGATCAGCCAGAAGGTGCAGAAGTTGAAGGCGGTTTCCGGCAGGCCGAAATCGTCCTCATCCGAATAACGCAGCATATGCTCCCCGCGTCGCAGGCCCTTTTCAACCGCCTCGAACGTGGCGACGAAGCGAGGATCATTCGGCTCGATAAAGCGCATGTCGACCAGTTGCAGGAGCGAAGCGTCGAGTTCGTCGCCGCCGAAGGTGGCGCCGAAGCGCTTGCCGTCCTCGAACCAGGCTTTCGTCTCGATCGCGGCGCGCACGGTCGCCGCGCGCTCGCACCAATAAGCCGCTCGCTCGGCAAGGCCGAGTTGGCGCGCAATGTTCGCCAGCCGGTCGCACGCCGCCCAGCACATCACCGAACTGTAAGTGTGGACCGATATGCGGGTCCGATATTCCCACAGACCCGCGTCCGGCTGATCGTGCATTGCAAAAGCGCGCTCGCCGACCCGTTCCAGCGAGGCGAAATCATCGGCCGTCGCGCGCCGGAACAGCCGCTCGTCGAAAAAGGCCTGCGCGTTGGACAGGACGATCTGCCCGTAGGCGTCATGCTGGACTTGCGCGTAAGCGGCATTGCCGACCCGGACCGGGCCCATGCCGCGATAGCCGGCGAGGGCGTCGGCCTCATATTCCTCGAGGGTAGCCGCGCCCGAGACCGCGTAAAGCGGCTGGATGAAACCCCCGCTAGCCTCGTCGACGATGTTGCGCAGGTACGAGAGGTAGTTTTCCAGCACGTCGAGCGCGCCCAGCCGGTTCAGCGCCTGCACGGTGTAATAAGCGTCGCGAATCCAGCAATAGCGATAGTCCCAATTGCGCCCCGATCCCGCGGCTTCCGGGATCGACGTGGTCATCGCCGCGACGATCGCCCCGGTTTCCTCATGCTGGCACAGCTTCAGCGTAATCGCGGCGCGGATCACCACCTTCTGCCATTCCAGCGGCACCGCCAGCCCGCGCACCCAGCTGAGCCATTCGTCGGAGGTCTCGTGCAGCATCGTCGCAAGCGTCTGGCCGACATTGCCGACGAAGGGCTCGTCCGGCCCAAGGAAGAAATGCAGGGGCTTTTCCAGCCGGAAGCTGCGCCCCTCCAGCAAATGCGTCACCGGCGCGTCGGTGGTCAGGCGCAACGGCTGGGGCTTCACCAGATAGCGGATATGGTTGCTGCCGCTGGTGCGCTCGGCGTCGCGCTCGCCCCAATTGACCGCCGGATTCAGCGCCATCCGGATGCGCGGCGTCCCCGCAACCGGCCGGACGATGCGCGCGAAGGCGACCGGCCGGTACATCCGCCCCTGCCGGTGAAAGCGCGGACAGAAATCATAGACTTCGGCGACCGCGCCGTCGGCATCGGTCAGGCGGCTGACCAGGATCGGCGTGTTGCGCAAATAGGTCTGGCTGACGAACACCTGGTTCTCGACCGCGATGCTCCACTCACCACGCGGCAGTCCGCCTTCGCTGTTCGGTTCGAGCAGGCCGCAGAACATCGGGTCGCCATCCACGCGCGGCTGGCACGCCCAAGCGAAGCGGGCCTCGCTGTCGATCAGCGCGCTGACCTGGCAATTGCCGATTGGCCACAAATTGAGGTCGCTCACGCCGCTTGCTCCAGCCATGCCGTGACCGCCGGGACCGACGGCAGGCCGAAATGCGCGGCCGTGTCGCGCGCCGGCCCGACGAGCACGCCGGCCCCGCCCAGGTCCGCCACCGCCGCGAAGGCATGCTCGTCCGTCAGATCATCGCCAACAAAGATCGGCGTGGCCCCGCGAAAGGGCGCGTCGCGCATGAAGCCACGCACCGCATCGCCCTTGTCGGCGCCATGCGGCCGCAGCTCGATCACCATCGCTCCGCGCTGGATCGCCAAATCGTGAAGCGCCGCCAGGTCCTGCATGAAGCCCTCAACGGCCGCAGCCACATCTGGTGCCTGACGAAAGTGCAAGGCGATCCCGGCCGGCTTGTCTTCGACGAGCAAGCCCGATCGGTCCGCGGCGAACGCACGCACCGCGGCGCGGACGGCAACGAGGTCGTGCGGCACGACGATTGGCAAACGCCTGCCGTCGGCCAGACGCATTTCGACTCCGTGCGAGCCCGACAAGGCGATTGTCGTGGCGGGCAGATGCGCTTCCAGATCGTCGATCGCGCGCCCGCTGACGATCGCCAGCCGCCCGTCCAGCCGATCGTGCAACCGCACCAGCAAGGGTGCGAGCCCCGGCGGAACGAGGATCGACGCCGGG
>JBBSLM010000043.1:0-11394 GCA_038255245.1 Sphingomonadales bacterium | reverse complement strand
GCCGCCGCTTTCTCCTCCGACGAGGCCGCCGCGATCACGCGCGCGCCATAGGCCTTGCCGAGTTCGACCGCGGCCAAGCCCACGCCGCCCGCCGCGCCGAGCACGAGCAGGGTCTCGCCCGGCTTGAGCTGGCCGCGGTCCAGCAATGCATGGATGGTCGTGCCATAGGTGAGGATCAGGGCCGATCCGTCCGCGAAGCTGCGCCCCTCGGGCAAAGGAATTGCCTGCGCCGCGCTCACCACGACCTTCTCGGCGAGACCGCCATGGCCGATCATGGCGATCAGCCGGTCGCCGGGCGACCAGCCGGTCACGCCCTCCCCGACCGCTTCGACCAGACCCGCCACCTCGCCGCCCGGCGCGAACGGCCGCGGCGGCTTGAACTGATATTTGTCCTCGATGATCAGGACGTCGGGATAATTGATCGCGCACGCCTTCACCGCGACCAGCAATTGGCCCGGGCCGGCGACGGGGTCCGGCAGATCGGCGAGACGCAGGGTCTCGGGGCCGCCCGGTTCGTAGGAAAGCAGGGATTTCATCCGGCAAGAACCTCCATTCCCGCTGCGCGCGCGGCGCGCGACAGCGGTCCATCCAGTGTCGCAAGAGGGAGACCACGCCGCTGAGCGATCTCGAAATAGGCGGAGTCGTAGATGGTCAGGCGATGCGCCCGGGCAATGGCAGTGAGGGCGATCAAGGCATGATCATTGCCTTGCAAATCAACCTCGACGTCAAGCTTCTGGACCACCGCAAGCAAGCCCGCGGTGTCTATCGCGCTGCTCCTTCCGCGGCGCTCCGCAATGATGGCACCATTGGCCAATTCCAGGAACCATAAAGCGGGAACGACCACGCCCTCCACCGCCGCGCGGTCGGCGATGATGAGCCGCCCAGGCGTATGCTCATCCGGAAAATGCCAACTGAGCGTCATTGACGCATCGAGGACGAACGTCATTCGACCTCACGACCCTCGTCGATAAGCTGCCGGATGGATAGACCGTCCCCCAGAGTGTGACCACGATCGCGAACGCCCTGAAGATAGGCGCGCATCGCGGCCTGGCGATCACCGGTACAAGGTCGCTCCCCGGCAGGAACCAGCTTGGCGACTGTCCGGCCATGCTTGCTTACCGTAATCGTCTCGCCACGCTCGACCCGGTCGAGCAACTCGGAGAAGCGGGCCTTGACGTCGGCCACGCCGAAACTGGTTCGCAAGGCGTCCACTTATGACCCTTTCATTCGAGAAATATGGTCATAAACTATCATGTGTGCCGCACCGGCGTCAATTCACCGCGCCGCCTCCGGGAAAGCGGGGAGCTTCGCCACGTCGGCCGGCTCGTGCTGGATGATCACCCGCGCGCTCAAGTTGCGGGCGATGCGGTCGAAGCGGTCCATGCTGGCGAGCGTGTCGGCGCGATTGTGGTTGAACGGGGGCACGCCGCGGTTCGCGACCTGTTCGGTGAAATGATAGAGGTCGCCGGTCAGCAGCACCGGCCCGGAGGCGAGGCGCACCAGCAGGGCGTTGTGGCCCGCCGTATGCCCCGGCGTGTTCAGCATCACGACACGGCCGTCGCCGAACACATCATGATCGCCGCTCACCGGCTGCATCGTTCCCGGTCCGGTCAGCCAGTGCGACAGCGCCGCCGCCGAATCCGCGTTGCCGGGCGGGGTCGTCTGCAGCGACGCCGCGTCGGCGCGGCCGATCAGCAGGCGCGCATTTGGAAAGCGCGGCGCCTGGCCGACATGATCGAAATGCCAGTGGCTGATGCCGAGAAATTCGATCTGCTCGGGGCGGACGTTCAGCTGGCGCAGCTGATCGGTCAGGCTGCGCTGCATCCGTATCGACATGGCCGGCATGGACTGCGGATTGCCGACCAGCGCATCCGGCAGCCCCGCGTCCCACAGCAGATAACGCGCGCCATGCTTGATCAGATAGCAGCTGGAGACGACCTCCTTCGGTCCCGCCGGATAATCGAAGGCGTCGTTGAAGAAGGCGCCGTACTGATTGATCGTCAGCGCCCCGCAATCGAGCCGCCAGAGCGACAATTCGGCCTGAGCGGCCTGGGCCGGCGAATTGGAGGGCTGGGCCGGGGCCATCGTCGAGGCGGACATGAATCCGGCCGCTGCAAGGACTATCGCTATTCTCCGCATCGCATGCTCCCCAAAACTGCTGCCAGGACCCGCTGGCCGGGCCAGTACGAGGCTTAGCGCGTCAGGACGCCGACTTCCAAGAGGGCGAACAGCATGCAGAGCAGCGCCAGTGCGGCGAGCAGACCGCCATGCTGTCGGCGGGCGGGCGGCCACGCTTGCTCGCGCACCGACAGGAGGATCGCCCCAGCCATGGCGACGACCGGTATGGGCAGCACCATCGCCGTCAGCATCATCGGCCCGCAGGCCCGCACGCAGGCGCTGCCGCTGAACAGGCCATAGGACCAGGCCGAGCAAAGACCAGGGATGCCGCCGCCATAAACTGGCCGGGACGCGTGACATTGCGCGAGAGCGGTCTTTTTCGTCGGCGAGATCTGCCAGAAGCCTGCAAAGCTGGCGGCGAGCGCGGCTATGACGGCCCACGAAAGCCCAAGCGAGTTGAGCGCGGCGCTGGAGGCGACGATCGCGACCGAACAGGCCAGCCACCAGGTCAGGAAACCGGCCAGAAAGACCGCGCGTTGAGCCTGCCAGGCGCCGGCGAAGGTCGACCTGCGGACATGATCGAGCGGCCCAAGCGCGGCTGGAACGAGCATCACCGCCGCCATCGCCACCGCATGCCACCCAAGGGAGAGCCATGCGGGTCCTTTCGCCCCAGGAGGATAGTGAGCGTGGTGTCCGTGGCCGCCGGGATTCCGAACCGCGGGCGAATCGGCAAGGCCGCCATGCGCAACCAGGAGGATCAGCCAGCCGGCCAGCGCCAAAGCCGGAACCAGCCAGCCGGCGGCGAGAGCGCGGGAGCGCGTCCGCGGCGCAAAGGCGAAGGGCAAGAGCGGCACGCCGGCTCCTCAGCCCTGGTAGACGCTGACTTTCCCGACCTTGAGACCCGGCGTCCCGCGCGCGCCGCGCTTCGCCACGAAGGCGACCCGCAAGGCCCCATCCTCGCCCCCGACACGCCCGGCGACACCGGTGATGTCGAACGTGTAGGAAAGTCCGCTGCCGCCATGCTCCCCACTCGATTGGGTCGCTTCACGGATCCCGAACATCGGCAAGGTCCCGACGAAATGGTCGCGATATTCGGCGGGATCGAAATCGTCCGGCACGTTGAGATAGACCCGATAGGGAGTCGCGCTGCTCGTGCTGACGATATTCTCGACATTGAGGAACAGGCGCGGCGGCGCAATCCTGCGGGCCTCCGTCAAGGTCGAGAGCAATGCTTTCGTCGGGTGGGCGATCGACACGCTCGCGACCGCCCGGCCGCCTTCCAGCAGGGTGGGCGCGTCGGTCGCTCCCAGGATCTGCGGCTCCGGTCTGCGCATCGCTACAGCCTCTCCCATTAGCAATGAATCCGACAAGGACTTCAACGGCGTCGCCTGCGGGTGGCGATCGTAGACATAGCTGAATTCGGACCGCGCCGTATCGACAACCTCTTCCGGCACGAAGGAGAAATTGGGCTTGCCGGGCAAGTGGAGAATGAACGGCATCCGCTCACCGGTCACGGCGCTGCGCGGCTGGAGCCAGGCCTGGTCGGGCGGATTGCCGGTAGAAGCGGCCTTGCGCTTCCATTCGTCCCACAATCGGTCGAGGTTGCAATGGTGCAGCCAGAACAGGGGATCGAGACCAGCCGTTTCGAACGCCCCCATCCAATAGAGCGTACCGGTCGCCTCATCATAGCCGACGGCGTTGTGAATGTCGGCGTGGGGCGTTCCCTCCAACGAACCAGGCCGCGATCCCTGATTATGGCTGAAACCGGTGGCCGCTCCGCCGAAGGAAGAGGCGTTTGGCGACGCCGTGAACTCCGGCTGGTCGAGCGCGGCGAGGCTGACCTCTTCCGGATCGATGCCGAAATCGCCAGCCTGTCCCAGCGCCGTCGCGACCTTGCTGTGTGGCGCCCGCTCGATCCCGGCGCTCAGCGGATTGTCGCCGACTCCGGGCCAGTCCAGTTCCACGAATTCGGGCCGGGCGAGCCGCGCGTTCGGATTGGCCCCGTCGCTATAGTCCCAATAAGGCAGGGCCCAATCGTCGGCGGGACCGCCGAGTTCCGCGATCGTCTCACGCACGATCGCCTCGAAGCAGCCGAGATAACCCCGGTGCCACGGGATGAAGAACCAGCCGAAATGCTGGCATTGCCGCCAGACCTCGTCAGCTTTGGCCGGCACCTGCTCGCCCGGCTTGGCGATGGCCTTCAGTAGCCGGAAATTCGCGTCATAGCCGTGGATCGCCGCCTGGTAGCGCCAGCTCGTCGGGTCGGCGAGCGGGCGCTCCCACATGCGCGCTATCGCCCTGGCATACCAAAGCAGCGTGTCGTCCCAGCGTGGCAGGCCCCACACATCCTCGCGAATGCGAATCCCGTTCTGCGCCTTCTTCATCGCCGCCCCCCCCTTTTTCCGGAAGAGGCGAAGCATAAACGACGGCGGCGGGGAACCAAAGACGAAGCGCAACCGAAATGGCGGGGTTTAGGCCGGCACGGCGACCTCGTAACGCGCCGTCGTCTTGGCCGCGACTTCCTCGGCCGTCACGCCGGGCGCCAGCTCGATCAGACGGAACGGGCTGTCGTGATCGGGGCGGTGGAAGACGGCGAGATCGGTGATGATCATGTCGACCACATTCTTGCCGGTCAGCGGCAAGGTGCATTCCGGGATGAACTTCGGATCGCCGGCCTTCGAATTGTGCTCCATCACGACGATGATCTTCTTGACGCCCGCGACCAAGTCCATCGCGCCGCCCATGCCCTTGATCATCTTGCCTGGGATCATCCAGTTGGCGATGTCGCCATTCTGCGCCACCTCCATCGCGCCGAGCACGGTCAGGTCGATATGGCCGCCGCGGATCATCGCGAAGCTGTCGGCGCTGCCGAAGTAACTGGTTGAGGGCAATTCGCTGATCGTCTGCTTCCCCGCATTGATCAGGTCGGCATCCTCCTCGCCCTCATAGGGGAACGGCCCGATGCCGAGCATGCCATTCTCGCTCTGCAGCGTCACCGTCATCCCGGCCGGAATGTTGTTGGCGACGAGCGTCGGGATGCCGATGCCGAGATTGACATAATAGCCATCGCGCAGTTCCTGCGCGGCGCGCGCGGCGATCTGGTTACGATCCCAGGGCATTCACACTCTTCCTTCCAGACAGAGACGGCCAGGCACGCCAGGTGCCGACCGCATAGACGATGCCATAGACGAGGACGATCAGCGACGACCAGAACATGAAGGCGACCGGCAGATCCGGACGGTTCATGAGCGCGGGCATCACGATCATCGCGCCGCGCAACAGATAGACCAGGCTGATCGCGACGAGGGCGGTGCGCATCAGCGGCAGGCGCCGGATCAGGCCGGCGCCGGCAAAAGCGTAAGCGGCCCAGATCGCGAGCAAAGCGGCGATGCCCAGCGCCATCAGATGCGGCGTCCATTCGCCCCGCCCCGCCGCGCGGGCAAGACCCTCACCGGCGCCGAAGAAGCGATACCAGTCCGCCCCGCCGAAGATGCAGGCGACATGCAGCAGCGCCGCGGCGACGCTGAGCCAGCCGCCCGCGATCAGCCATGGATTGCGCGGTCTCACGCCGCTTCCCGCTGCCTCGTCATCCGGAATTCGATCTTCTTGTCGTAGGGCGCACCGACGATCATGCGCTTCACGTAAATGCTCGGCAGGTGGATGGCGTCGGGATCGAGGCTGCCGGTGGGGACGATTTCCTCGACCTCGGCGACGCAGATCTTGCCGGCGGTGGCCATCGGCTGGTTGAAATTGCGGGCGGTCTTGCGGAAGATGAGGTTGCCGCTTTCGTCCGCCTTCCAGCCCTTGATGATCGACAGGTCCGCGCGGATGCCGCGCTCCAGGATGTAATCCTGGCCGTCGAAAGTCTTCACTTCCTTGCCCTCGGCGACGAGCGTGCCGACGCCGGTCTTGGTGTAGAAGCCGGGAATGCCCGCCCCGCCCGCGCGACAGCGTTCGGCGAGCGTGCCCTGCGGGCAGAATTCCACCTCCAGCTCACCAGCCAGATATTGCCGTTCGAACTCCTTATTCTCCCCCACATAGGAGGAGATCATCTTCTTCACCTGGCGGCTGCGGAGCAATTTGCCGAGGCCTTCATTGTCGATGCCGGCATTGTTGGAGGCGATGGTGAGATCCTTCACGCCGGTCGCCTGGATCGCATCGATCAGCCGCTCCGGAATGCCGCAGAGGCCAAAGCCCCCGGCGCAGATCGTCATGCCGTCGAACAGCAGCCCTTCGAGCGCCGCCGCCGCATCGGGATAGAGTTTTTGCATGTCCGCTCCTGGGTCGCCGTCACCGGGCGGATAGCCGCGCCGCGAACGGGGGGTCAAGCGATGCGGGGCCGCAGGATTTGGACGCGGACCCGTCCCACGCCGGGGCGGTCGCGATTGCGCGATTGCGCCAGCCGTCGCGCCGGGAAAGAAGGATTGCGAGGTTCATCCTCAAGCGACAAACTTGCCGCTCCGGATCCGACAAGGCCCGGAGCGCCTTTTTTTGGGGCCGCCGCGATCAGCAGCGCGTCAGATCGGTCACCCGCCCGTCCGGATTGGTGAGGCGCAGCTGCTGGCCGCCCTCGCGAACCTCGAACCCGCCGGTCTGGCCGCGACCATTTTCGCTGAGCTCCAGCCGGCCGGGGCCGGTGACGCGCCAGCGCACGACACCGGTGCGCCCATCCGGAATGGTGACCCGGCCGTCCGCGAAGAATTCCATCGTCTGCGCGCAATTGCCTTGCCGGCCCCAGCGCCCGACCAGTCCGTCGGCCGACCCCGGCGCGGCCTCGGCCACTGGATTGCCGTCCGCGGAAGCGGCGGGCGCGGCCAGATTGGTGGCGGGCGAAGCGGGCGCCGCCGAGTCCGGGGCCGAGTCCGACACCCCGGCATTTGCCGGCGTCGCGCTGTTGTTTGCACCCGCGCCGCAGCCCGCGAGCAGCAGCCCGATCCCCATCGTCGCGAATCTCATCCCGGCCTCCATCCCCCGTTTGAAGGCATGGAGACTAAAGGCTGGCGCGCGGCCCGCAAGCCGGGACGTGGCGGAGGCGTCAGCCGCGCAGCTTGGCGAAGACGCCCTGCAGCTGCATCGCATTGCCCATGTCGCCCTCGACCTTCAATTTGCCCTGCATGAAGGCGGTCATGCCATCGAGCGTGCCATCGGCCATCGCCTGCCAATCGTCCCAGCTGACCTTGATGGTCGTGTCGGCATCGCCGTCCTCCTCGGAGGCCGAACCGGCGACGCCGTCGAGCAACACGGTCCCTTCGGACCCATAGTCGATCTTGACCTTCTTGCCCGGCAGCCAGGCCTGCTTCTCGTTGAGGGCGGCCACCATCTCGCTCTTGGTCATCGAAACTCTCCCGAGTGATTGTCTCCGATCCGCCTGACTTTACGCGAACGTCAAGTCAAGCCAGACCCACCCACCATTCCAGCGAAAGCTGGAATCTCACTGCTTTTGCTTTGCGGCGGGGTTGAAGAGCAGAGAGATTCCAGCTTTCGCTGGAATGACGAAGGGATTCCTGGACTGATGACCAAACGAACCGGTGGCCGCATCCTGGTCGACAATCTCGTGGCGCAGGGCTGCGACCGCATTTTCACCGTGCCGGGTGAAAGCTTCCTGGCCGTGCTCGACGCGCTGCACGACACGCCGGCGATCGACCTCGTCGTGTGCCGGCAGGAAGGCGGCGTGGCCTATATGGCCGATGCGGACGCGCGACTGACCGGACGGCCAGGCGTCGCGTTCGTCACGCGTGGGCCGGGGGCGACCAATGCCAGCGTTGGCGTCCACGTCGCGCGGCAGGATTCGACCCCGATGCTGCTGTTCATCGGCGACGTCGCGCGCGGCGACCGCGACCGTGAAGGCTTTCAGGAAGTCGATTTCCTGACCATGTTCGCGCCGCTCGCCAAGCTGGTGCTGCGGATCGAGGATGCGCGGCGGATCCCGGAATATGTCGCCCGCGCCTGGAACACGGCGGTGTCCGGGCGGCCGGGGCCCGTCGTGATGGTGCTGCCGGAGGATATGCTGACCGACGAAGTCGAGGCGGTGGACCGGCCGAAGGTGCCGTGCATCGCGCAGAGCGCCGATCCGTTGGCGGTCGATGCGATGATGGAATTGCTCAAGGACGCCGCCGCGCCGGTGGCGATCATCGGCGGCGCAGGCTGGTGCCGGGGCGCGACGGCCGCTTTCACCGAATGGGCGGAGCGGATCGGCTTGCCCGTGGCGGGCGCGTTCCGGCGGCAGGATGCGATCGCCAATGACAGCCCGGTCTGGGCCGGCAACCTGGGCTACGGCCCCAATCCGAAGCTGGTGCAGCGGGTGAAGGATGCCGATTTGATCATCGCCATCGGCGCGCGGCTCGGCGAGGCGACGACGGACGGCTATACCTTGATCCCGCTCGACCATTCGGGCCAGACCTTGGTCCACGTCCATCCGGACCCGTCCGAACTCGGCCGCACCTACCGCACCGATTTGCCGATCTGCGCCGACATGCGCGAATTCGCGGAATTGTGCGCGGCGTGGGAGGATGAAGTGATCCATTTCGACGCGGGGGCTGAGGCGCACGCCGAGTGGCTCGACTGGTCGACCCCGCAGCCGCGCGAAGGCGTCGCGCTCGACATGGGGCAGGTCATGCTCGCCCTTCGCGAGGCGCTGCCCGCCGACACGATCGTCTGCAACGGCGCGGGCAATTTCTCGGCCTGGGTGCATCGCTTCTGGCGCTACGCCGCCGCGCCCAGTCAGCTCGCGCCGACCAACGGCTCGATGGGCTATGGCGTCCCCGCCGCCGTCGCCGCCGCGCTGCGCGCGCCGGAGCGGCAAGTGCTCGCGGTCGCAGGCGATGGCGATTTCCTGATGAACGGGCAGGAGCTCGCGACCGCTGTCGCGCACGATGCGAGCCTGCTGGTCGTCGTGGTAGACAATTCCGCCTACGGCACCATCCGCATGCACCAGGAGCGCGAATATCCGGCGCGGGTGAGCGGCACCAACCTCGCCAACCCCGATTTCGCCGCCCTCGCCCGCGCTTATGGCGCCTGGAGCGCGACGGTGGAGCGGACGGAGGATTTTGCCGGGGCGCTGGCGCAGGCGCAGCTGCAGAGCGGCGTGCGGCTGCTGCATCTGAAGACCGACGTGGAGCAAATCACCCCGGCCACGACGATCAGCGGAATCCGGGCTGCGCGCTAACGATCACAGCCCGAACAAGCTGCTTCCCGCCAGATTCTTGGCGATCAGCGCCATCTTCCCCGCATCACCTTCCGCCCTGGCCTCGGCGTAATTGCCGGCCATTTCCGCCTGCTGTTCGAGCAGGCCGGTCTTGAACGGGGTGATGCCCTGCTCATAGTCGTACATTTTGGGCGCGTTGAAGCCGCAGCGGGTGAACTGGACGCCATATTTGACGAGGAACCAGACGGTGCCGAGCCGGTCATATTGCCAGACGTGGGTCAGTTCGTGCGTGAACAGGCCCCTGGCGGCAGGCTTGGCGGCCGAGAAATCGAGGAGGAAATAGGTCGGATTGAAGTGGATCGTGCGCCGCAGCGTGATCGCGGTGTTGCCGTTCCTGAAGGCGGCCTTGGCGATGGGGTTGCCGGCAGCGCCACCAATGAAGCGAATTTTCGTGTAAGCCAACCGATCGCCGAACGCTTCGCGGGCCAGCGCTATCTCGCCTTCGGTCAGGTGTCTCTTGGTCATGCCAGCCCCGCCCGCTCAGCTTCCCTCCGCACCTGTGATCAAGGCGCGAGCTCGGTCGGAGACAATTCTAGCCGGTAAGGAGGTGGAGTCGATACAGTTCGACCGCCGTCCGATCGGCGCTTACGCGCGAACCGAACGGCGGCCGATAATCAAATCAGAGGCTGTTGATCGCGCCCTTGACGGAACCCTTGACCTGCTGGCCCTTGCCCTTCAGCTCCTGGCCCGCGCCTTCGGCCTGCGTGTCGGGATCGGAGCTGTTCTGCTTCGCCTTGCCGACGGCCTCGTTGATATTGCCTTTCACTTTGTCGACGAACTCACCCATGGTGCATTCCTTCAAATGATTGATGTTGGTTAGGAAACGAGCGGAGCCCGATCGCGTTCCGTGACATTTCGCGGCCGGCTGCTCGCACGCCGCCAAATTGCGGCTAGAAGACGCGGATGGCGCATGAGGCGATCATCGACCTGTACGAGCGGACCGCCGAGGCGTGGGACGCCGCGCGGCGGAGGCTGACGGACGAGGAGCGTCCGCATATCGAGGCTTTCGCCGACGCCCTGGAGGCGGACGCGTCAGTGCTCGACATCGGCTGCGGCACCGGCGTCCCCGCTCGCTTGTTGATCGAACGCGGCTTGGCGGTGACCGGCGTGGATGCGTCGCCCTCACTGGTCGCGCTTTGCCGGGAGCGTCTTGCGACCGCGGACTGGCGGGTCGCGGACATGCGCAGCCTCGATCTCGGCCGCCGCTTCGAAGGCCTGCTCGCGTGGCACAGCTTCTTCCACCTCTCGCCAGGCGATCAGCGCGCCATGTTCCCCATCTTCTCGCGCCACGCCGCGCCCGGCGCATTGCTGATGTTCACCAGCGGCGCGGACGCGGGCGTGCGGATCGGCGAGTGGGAGGGCGAGCCGCTTTACCATGCCAGCCTCGCCCAGGCCGAGTATCGCGCGCTCCTGGCGGCAAACGGCTTCGAGGTATTGCACTTCACCGATGGCCAGAATGGTGCGGCCGGCCCGACCGTCTGGCTGGCCAAGCGAACCTAGCAGAATACCCGCCCAAGGAACGCCAGCACCGCGGCCCACATCTGCTCATGCCCGTCGGCATTCTCGGTGCGGATCAGGGCGGACGAGCCATGCTCCCCGTTGTCTTTCGGCAGGAAGTAAATCTTGTCCGCCGATCCCGCCGCATCGAATATGGGCTGGGCGTGGCCGACCTCAGGTAACGTTGTCGCCGACGAAACGAACAGGGGCACGGTCAGCATTTTCGCGGCCCGCGTCGTCGCCTCCCCTTCCAGATACTCGCCCAGCGAGAAAGCGAGCACCGCCTTCACGAGGTCGAGATTGGCGGCGGCCAGCGGTAAGACCAAAGCGGCCGAATAGCTGCTGCCCCACAAGGCGACCGGCAGCCCCTGCCCCGCCGCCCACGCCATCGCGGCCTCGAGATCCGGCATCGCGTCCCAATGCGTGTCGGTTTTCCCCCATTGCTGCGCCGGTTCATTCGGCACGCACCATTTGTCCCCGCCGCCGCGCTGGTCGATCGCCAGGCTGGCATAGCCGTTCGCGACCAGCCGCGGGGCGATGTCGGCATATTCCACCCGCGACGAGCCGCGCTGGTG
>JBBSLM010000042.1:0-11400 GCA_038255245.1 Sphingomonadales bacterium | reverse complement strand
CCGAAAAAATCGGCGGCGTCCATTGAACCGGACCCGGCTTCCGGAGCACCTTGCTGCATGAACGGGAAGGGCGGGACATGGCCGGTGGGGTGCAGCGGGTCTTCGACGAATATCTGTTGCTGGCGATCCGCGCGGGCGATCGCCGCGCCTTCGACATCCTCGCGCGGCGGTGGCAGAAGAAATTGCTGGCGCACGCCTGGCGCCTGCTCGGCGACCGCGAGGCGGCGCGGGATGCGGTGCAGGATGGATGGATCGAGATCGCGCGCGGCCTGCCGCGTCTGCGCGACGACAAGGCGTTCCCCGCTTGGGCGTATCGCATCGTCTCGCGGCGCTGCGCCGGAGCGATCGGGGCGGCGGTGCGTGGGCGCAAGCTCGCGGCGGAGTTGGAGCGCGAGGCGTCGGTTGCCGCCGAGCCGGACCCTTCGGAGCGCGATTACGAGCAGCTGCGCGCCGCGATCCGGGCTCTGCCCGCGGAGCAACGGGCTGCCATCGCATTGTTTCATTTCGAGGAATTGAGCGTGGCCGAAGTGGCGGTCGCTCTCGACGTTCCGGCGGGCACGGTAAAGACCCGCCTGATGCACGCGCGCCGCAAGCTGCGCGCCACGCTTGAAGGAGACGAAGATGCGCGATCTTGACGCGATGGTCGGCGAGGCACTCGATGCCGAAGAGAGAGAATTGCTGCGAAGCATCGGCGACGAGCCGGGTTTGGTCGAAAGAATGCTCGGCATGACCGGCCCGGAGATCGTCTGGATGGTCTGGGTGATGATGATCTTCCAGACATTGATGTTCGTCGCCGGGGTCTATGCGGCCTGGATGTTCTTCGACGCCGGCGATCCGGTCACCCAATTGCGCTGGGGCTTGCCGGCCGTGGTGCTGTTGTTGATGGCCTTGCTGATCAAACTGGCGGTGCCGCCGGCGATCCAGACGAAGCGGCTGATGCGGGAGTTGAAGCGGATCGAGCTGCAGGTGGCGTCCCTCGCGCGGCGGTGATGGTGCTCCAGGGGAGGATTGGCACGACGCCGTCCTCCCCGTACCAATCGGGCGATGCGTCCCGATCTGCTCAATCCCCTGTTCGCCGAGACGGAGGCGCTGAAGGGCGTCGGGCCGCAGCTGATGAAGCCGCTGAAGAAGCTCGGCCTGACGCGGGTGGTGGATCTGCTGTTCCACCTGCCGACCGGCTGGATCGACCGCAAGCGGGTCGAGCGGCTGGACGAGAATGATGTCGGGCGGGTGGTGACGATCCCGCTGACCGCCCGCGACTATCGGCAATCCGGCGGGCCGAAGAGCCCGCTGCGCGTCCACGCGACCGACGCGAACGGCGATTATGTCAGCCTCATCTACTTCCGCAATCCGGGCTGGGCGAAGCAGCAATTACCGCTGGGGGAGGCACGGCTCGTGTCGGGGCGGCTCGACCGCTACGGGCAGGAATTGCAGATCGTGCATCCGGACCATGTCGTCGGGCTGGACGAGGCCGATCAGCTCCCCGAGCGCGAACCGATTTACGGCCTGTCGGAGGGTCTGACCAACAAACGCCTCGGCGAACTGGCGCGGCAGGCGCTGACCCGCGCGCCCGAGCTGGCCGAGTGGATCGAGCCGAGCCTGAAGGCGCAGCGGGGGTGGAACGACTGGGCCATCGCGCTGGCGACGGCGCATGGCGATCCTGCCGACACGGGTGCGCGCGACCGGCTGGCTTATGACGAGATATTCGCCAACCAGCTGGCGCTGAGCCTGGTCCGCGCCTCGTCGCGGCGGCGCAAGGGCGCGCCGCTGGCGGGGGATGGGCGCCTGCGCGACTTGCTGAAGCTGCCCTACGCGCCGACCGGGGCGCAGACGCGCTCGATCGGGGAGATTGCGGGCGACATGGCGCAGGACGTGCCGATGCTGCGCCTGCTGCAGGGCGATGTCGGCTCCGGTAAGACGCTCGTGGCGCTGAACGCGATGCTGATCGCGGCCGAGGCGGGGGCGCAGGCGGCCTTGCTCGCGCCGACCGAAATCCTCGCCCGCCAGCATTTCGAGACGATCTCCCGCCAGCTTGCCGGGCTCCCCGTGAACGTCGCCATCCTCACCGGGCGCGACAAGGGACGCGCGCGCGATTCGACGCTGATGGGCCTCGCGGACGGCTCGATCCACATTCTGATCGGCACCCATGCCATCTTCCAAGAAGCGGTCGCCTATCGTCAGCTCGGCCTGGTCGTGATCGACGAGCAGCATCGCTTCGGAGTCGCCCAGCGGCTGCTGCTGACCGCCAAGGCCGAACGGCCGCCGCACCTGCTGGCGATGACCGCGACGCCGATCCCGCGCACCCTGACGCTCACCCATTATGGCGAGATGGACGTCAGCCGCCTCGACGAAATGCCGCCTGGCCGGCAGCCGATCGAAACGCGCGTGATGAGCCAGGAGCGGCTCGACGAAGTGATCGACGCACTCGGCCGCCACACAAGCGCAGACAAGCAGGCTTATTGGGTCTGCCCGCTGGTGGAGGAGAGCGAGGTGAGCGATCTCGCCGCGGCGGAGGAGCGCTATCGCGTGCTCCAGCTGCGGTTCGGGGACGTGGTCGGTCTCGTCCACGGCCGCATGAAAGGGCCGGAGAAGGACGCGGTGATGGCGGCCTTCCAGCGCGGTGACTTGAAAGTGCTGGTCGCGACCGTGGTGATCGAGGTCGGCGTCGACGTGCCGAACGCCACGCTCATGGTAATAGAAGGCGCCGACCGCTTCGGCCTTGCCCAGCTCCACCAGCTGCGCGGCCGCGTCGGGCGCGGCGACCAGCAAAGCGTCTGCCTGCTGCTGCGCGGCAATGCCCTGAGCGAGACGACCCGCGCCCGCCTGGCCCTCATGCGCGAGACGAATGACGGCTTCCGCATCGCCGAGGAGGATCTGCGCCTGCGCGGCGGCGGCGAGTTGCTCGGCACGCGTCAATCGGGCGAAGCGGGCTTCCGGCTGGCGACTCCCGACCAGGTCCAGGCGCTGGCCCAGGCCGCGACCGACGACGCACGGCTGTTGGTCGACCGCGACGGCGGCCTCGACGGCCCGCGCGGGCAAGCGGCGCGGCTATTGCTCTATCTGATGGAGCGGGACGCGGCGGTCGCGACGCTCAGGAGCGGGTAGGGTAATGGTCCCGTGGCGCTGCTAGCTGGTCCGGCATGACCGAAGGACGAAGCCGCGGGCGCCCGCCCCACGACGACCTGCTGACCCCGGCCGAATGGCGGGTGCTGGAGTTCGTGCGGCATGGCCTGACCAACCGGCAGATCGCCGGGCGGCACGGCTACAGTTCCGACGCGGTCAAATATCATGTCGCCAACATGCTGCAGAAGCTTAGCTTTTCGAGCCGGGCGGAGCTGAAGCGCTGGACCGGAATCCGGCGCGGTTCGGCACTGCACATGGCGACCGGCCAAGGGGAATTCACGATGGGACCGATCGGACAGATTTCACGGCAGGTGCGCGATGTCGCGGCGGCGCGGGCCTGGTATCAGGACGTGCTGGGCCTGAAGCATCTCTATTCCTTCGGAAATCTCGCCTTCTTCGATTGCGACGGCGTGCGCCTGTTCCTGTCCGAGAGCGAGGCGGCGGGTGAAGGGGAGTCGATCCTCTATTTCCGCGTTGACGACATTGGCCTGGCCCAGACCATGCTGCAATCGCACGGCGTCGAGTTCATCAACGCGCCGCACATGATTCACCGCCACGACGACGGGACGGAGGAATGGATGGCCTTCTTCAACGACAATGAAGGCCGGCCGCTGGCGGTGATGAGCCAGGTGAAGGCGAACAAGGAATAACCCGTCATTCCAGCGAAAGCTGGAATCTCTCTGCCTTTGCGGACCAAAATAAGTGAGATCCCAGCTTTCGCTGGGATGACGGCTATAGGGTGAGGAGCCCGTGTTTCTTCTTGCCTGAAGAGATGCGGACTTGGCCCGCAACCGCGACCACAACCTGCTCATCGCTCACGGCCTCACCGTCCACGCGGGCGCCGCCTTGCGCGATCAGGCGGCGGGCTTCTTTCTTCGACGCCGCGAAGCCCAGCCCGACCAAGGCGTCGGCGAGCGCGATCGAGCCTTCCGGCACAGCCAGCGTCGGCAGCGCCTCGCCACCCGCGCCTTCCTCGAAGGTCCGCCGCGCCGTCTCGGCGGCGTCGCGCGCGGCATCCTCGCCGTGCAGCATCGCCGTCGCGGCGTCGGCCAGGGCCTTCTTCGCGTCGTTGATCCCGGCGCCTTCCAGCGCCTCAAGCCCAGCGATCTCGTCCAGCGGCAGATCAGTGAACAGGCGCATGAACCGCCCGACATCGGCATCCTGCGTGTTCCGCCAGAATTGCCAATAATCATAGGGGCTGAGCTGATCCGCGTTCAGCCAGATCGCGCCGCGTTCGGTCTTCCCCATCTTGCCGCCGTCGGCGAGCGTGATCAGCGGGGTGGTGAGGCCGTAGACCTCCCGCCCGTCAGCGCGGCGGTTCAGTTCGACGCCGTTGACGATATTCCCCCACTGATCCGATCCGCCCATCTGCAGCCGGCACTCGAAGCGCCGGCCGAGCTCCAGGAAGTCATAGGCCTGCGTGATCATGTAGTTGAATTCGAGGAAGCTGAGCGATTGCTCGCGGTCGAGGCGAAGCTTCACGCTGTCGAAGCTCAGCATGCGGTTGACCGAGAAATGCTGCCCCACCTCGCGCAGGAATTGCAGATAATTCAGTCGGTCCAGCCACTCGGCATTGTCCAGCATGATCGCGTCGGTGGGGCCTTCCCCGAAGGTGAGAAACCGCTCGAACACCCGCTTGATCGAGGCGACATTGGCCGCGATCACCTCGTCGGTCATCAGCTTGCGCGCTTCGTCCTTGAAGCTCGGATCGCCGATCTTGCCGGTGCCGCCGCCCATCAGCACGATCGGTTTGTGCCCCGCCTGCTGCAGCCGCCGCAGCATCATGATCTGCACGAGACTGCCGACGTGGAGCGACGGCGCGGTGGGGTCGAAGCCGATGTAGGCCGGGATGATCGCCTTGCCTGCGAGCGCATCGAGCGCGTCGGCGTCGGTCAGCTGGTGGATATAGCCGCGCGAGGAGAGGAGGCTTAGGAGGGAGGACTTATATTCGGTCATGGCGGGTGCGCGCCTAGCACGAGGAAAGGGGAGAAGAACAGGATGGCGCCCGCCGAACTTCTGAGCGCAGGACATCAGCGGCTCGTACGGCATCAGGACAGCCCGGCAGGCGGCGCACTGAAGATCGACGTTTCGCTTTTCCTCGGGCGCTACGGCTGGGGTGTGGATTATTGGGTGAAAAGCGATGCAAGTCTCGTTCTTCCCCGCGCTAGGCGGGCAACCAGGCGTGCGGACGAGCTGTGGAAGCATACCTGCCTCGAACTGTTCCTCCGTCCCGGCAATGCCAAGCGCTATTACGAATTCAACTTCTCTCCATCGACCCAATGGGCCGCCTACGAATTCGATGACTATCGGCAGGGAATGCGCCCGCTCCACATGGGCGCACCCTCCATTTACAGCAGTATGAAACGTGACAATCTGCATCTCCACGCGCGGCTCGATTGGCGCGATCGTCCCGAAAATACGGTGTGGTCGATTGGCTTGGCCGCTGTCATCGAGACGGCGAGCGGCGAGCGCGCCTATTGGGCGTTGAAGCATCCAAAGAAAGGGCCACCAGACTTTCATGACCCTGCTGGTTTTGTGGCGACGCTTTCTCCGTATCCTCAATCGTCACCCCGGACTTGATCCGGGGGCCACCTCCTTTACGGCCGCTCGAATGAAGATGGATGCCGGATCAAGTCCGGCATGACGAAGAAGGTATGACATGATCCAGTTCGGTATCGATCGCCTGCTTGGCCAGACCGAGCTGCGCAAGCCGCTCGAGGGTAAGCGCGTCGCCTTGCTCGCCCATCCCGCATCGGTGACGGCGGACCTCACGCACAGCCTCGACGCGCTCGTCGCCGCGGGGATCAACGTGTCGGCGGTGTTCGGCCCCCAGCATGGCGTGCGCGGCGACCTGCAGGACAATATGATGGAATCGCCGGACTATACCGATGCGACCTACAATGTCCCGGTGTTCAGCCTCTATGGCGAGGTGCGCCGGCCGACCGGGCAGAGCATGGGCACTTTCGACGTGCTGCTGGTCGATCTGCAGGATGTCGGCTGTCGCATCTACACCTTCGTGACGACGCTTCTGTACGTCCTTGAGGCCGCGGCGGAGCACAAAAAGGAAGTCTGGGTGCTCGACCGCCCGAACCCCGCCGGGCGGCCGGTCGAGGGGCTGACGTTGCGCCCGGGCTGGGAAAGTTTCGTCGGCGCCGGGCCGATGCCGATGCGGCACGGGCTGACGCTCGGCGAAATGGGCGGCTGGTTCATCGAGCATTTCAAGCTCGACGTGGATTATCGCGTGATCGAGATGGACGGCTGGCGGCCCGACGAGGCGCCGGGCTTCGGCTGGCCCCCCGAACGCGTGTGGATCAACCCCAGTCCCAATGCCGCCAATTTCAACATGGCGCGCGCTTATGCCGGCACGGTGCTGCTGGAAGGCACGAACCTCAGCGAGGGCAGGGGCACGACCCGGCCGCTCGAACTGTTCGGCGCGCCCGACATCGATGCGAAGGCGGTGATCGCCGGGATGCGCCGGATCGCACCGCAATGGCTGGAAGGCTGCACTCTGCGCGACATCTGGTTCCAGCCGACCTTCCACAAACATGCGGACCAGCTTTGCGCGGGCGTCTTCATTCACGCCGAGGGCGCCGCTTACGATCACGAAGCCTTCAAGCCCTGGCGGCTGCAAGCGCTCGCCTTCAAGGCGATCCGCGCGCTCTATCCAGACTATGACCTGTGGCGCGACTTCCCGTACGAATACGTCTTTGACAAGCTCGCGATCGACGTCATCAACGGTGGCCCGGCGCTGCGCGAATGGGTCGACGATGCGGAAGCCCAGCCGGGCGACCTTGACGCGATTACAATGCCCGACGAGGCGGCGTGGGAAGCGGAACAGCAAGCGTACCTGACCTGCTGAATGGCCGGCCGAACCTGATCCAGTTTATCGCGGCCCGCTACTGCTGAGCCGGCAAGGTTCCCTCGAGCGCCCGACCATATACGGCCTGCGCGATCTCGACATGGGAGCGGAAGGTCGGATGGACGGTGCCGTGATTGAAACGCGGCTCATCGCCGTAAAATGAGAATTGCGTAACGACGCTGTCATTCGGCGTGCGGAACCAACGGGGATTGGCGCGGTCATAAGGATTCACGGTCTGCGGCGTCCGCCCCACCCATTGGTGGTCGCGCACCAGCGGCATGGCTAGGGGAAAGGCTGCGGTTTGCCGGCAAAGCCCATGTCCGGCGATAGCCGACATGTGACCGGTCACCTCGTTGAAGCGGTTCTCAGTTACGAGCCTGTTTAGCTCATTGTGCACCCACAGCGCCTGACAAACCTCGCTATCCTCATATCGGCTCTCCGTTCCCTCCGGCACGGCGTCGCAGCGTGCCCCGGGCGACCAGAGGAGTGGCTGGCTGGCGTCAACATCCTGCTCCGGCAAATACATGAATTCGAAATTCCAGCTCCGGTAGAGAAATCCGCGTGCGATGCGTGGAAGGACGCCCATGATGGATTCAAATCCCGACGCTTCAACGAGGTGCTCGTCAGGCTGCAGGCGACCGTCATATGGGCCATTGTCGGGGTTGGTGTCGCAGGCCGCCAGGACCTGCTCGCCGGCAATCTCGACTTTGGTCAGCAGGGAATTGGGGTAGAGCGGCTGATAGACGCGGTTCGCGGGGCTGCCCGCGCGATCCAACGCCTGCTCCAGAAGCATATATTGCCGGTCGAGCTGGCTGAGTCGGGATTGCGCCGAAACGCGATCGTTGCAGAGCAACAGCAGCGGCGTGCCGGTCGTGTCGTACGGGCAGACCGCGCCGGCCTGATCCCCGATGACACTGGCTGCCAGACCGCCCAGCAGGAAGCCGTTCGGCGGCAAAGCCAGAGTGGCGATGACGCCGACAAAGCCGGCATCGTTGCCGCCGATCGAAAGTAGCGCCCGGTCGATCTTACGCCGCTGCCAGCTTTCGTCAGGCCGGGCCATGAGCGAATCCAGCAGGGCGAGCTGGCTCTCTCGTTCGTCGCCGCCGCCCGGCAGTTCAGTCTCCCCATGAAGGTAGATGTCGGGCGCGACCGCGCCTGAACAGCCAAGATGGACCAAGGTGACGGCGTGCTTCGGGTTCCGCGCCGAGTGTACGAAGCTTGCCAGCACCGGCCAGGATAATAGCGATCGATGGCATGGCTCATCCCACCATTCCGCCTCGCGGAGCACGTGCGCGTTCGGCCGGATGCGCGAACCCCAGCTGGAGCGCTCGAAGACGTCGTCGGCCCGTTCGGTGATCACGCTTGGGACGTCGGGATTGCCCTCGCCCGAAATGTAGCTGTCGCCGAGTGCAACAACCAATTGGTCCTGGAAGCTGATGTCGATCGTTGTCGCTGCTTGCCGGGGGATTTCGACCTCTACCCGCGCTCTCACCGTCCAATCGGCCCGGGAGACGCGGGCCCCGTCGGCGACGATGAGCGGGGTCCACTCTCCGCAAGGACCGCTTTGCTGCGCAAACTGCGACCGGTAGACGCAGGTCGCGTCGGGTGTCGCCGCGGGCACGCGCAACTCGATCGAATAATGCTGGGGATAGAGGTAGTCGGGCGCGTAGCGACCACTCGTACGCGGCCCTTCGCTGGGCGCCGGCTGATAATTGGATCGCCGGAGGCTCGCGCTGTGCGTCCGCGATCCGTTCAGGCCGGACAGGGTGACTAGGAATTCGTCATAATAGTCGACGAAGTTTTCTGACGGGTTTCCTCGGATCGAATCCGCCAATTGCTGCACCTCCTGCCGCGCGTCGGGATGCGCGCGGTCGAACAGCCGGAAGCGGTCCTTGACCTGCCATTCGACGGCGGCTGTCGGCTGTTCCTGGGCAATGGCCGGCCGTGGGGCCGCGACCCCCAGCATCGCGCAAGCCGTTGCAACCATCCAAACGCGACGCGCCATGAGAACCCCCCGATTCTTTCGCCCGGCATTGGGTGCACTTGCCGCCGTGCCTACGCAAGCGGGGAAGGCACCATTCTGGAGCGTCGTCGGCGCCGATCCGCCCAGGCGCGTCAACGCAATTTGCCGTCCGCTTGAAAAGCGGCCCGCGCCAGGATTGACGAGCTGCTCCAGCTACGCGAGGAACGGCTCTTCCTACTTCGGACATTGAAGCAGGCTTTTGTCCTGCCTCCGCTTCCTCAGCGCGTCGCTGACCTCGGCCAGCATCTCCGAGTGAGAATAGACCGGGAAAAAGCGGGTCGAGACATAATTCTTCTTGATATCGACACCGCCGAACGCGGTCCCAATAGCCCTCCTTCGCGCGGACCTCATGCGTGTCGAGATAATAAGCGTGGGGTTTGTCGCACTTTGCCACCGCCGCGTACGAATGAGCCGCACACACGGCACGGACGCGGGTAAAAATCGCCTCGAAATCGTCGCTCACCCCGCCCTGCGCGTCAGCGTCCGCATTGCGTCGTCCAGCCCCGCCAGCGTCAGCGGATACATGCGGTCGGCCAGCAGCTGCTGCAGGATTCGCGTCGATTGGGTGTGGCCCCAATAGCGCTCCTCGACCGGGTTGAGCCACACCGTCGCCGGGTAGGTGTTGGTCAACCGCTGCAGCCAGGTCGCGCCGGCTTCCTCATTATAATGCTCGACCGAACCGCCGGCGTGGGTGACTTCATAAGGACTCATCGACGCGTCGCCGACCACCACCACCTTGTAATCGTGGCCGAATTTGTGGAGCACGTCCCACGTCGGGGTCCGCTCGGAGAAACGGCGGCGATTGTCCCTCCAGACGCTCTCGTAGAGGCAATTGTGGAAGTAGAAGAATTCGAGATTCTTGAACTCGCTCGTTGCTGCGCTGAACAGCTCCTCGACCAACCGGATATAGGGATCCATCGAGCCGCCGACGTCGAGGAAGAGCAATAATTTCACCGCATTGTGCCGCTCCGGGCGCATGCGGATGTCGAGCCAGCCCTGCCGCGCCGTGCCCTCGATCGTCGCGTCGAGATCGAGTTCGTCCGCCGCCCCTTCCCGGGCGAAGCGGCGCAGGCGGCGCAGCGCGATCTTGATGTTGCGGGTGCCGAGCTCTTTCGTGCTGTCGAGATTGGCGAAGGCGCGCTGTTCCCATACCTTGATCGCGCGCTTGTGCGTGCTGGTCCCGCCGATCCGCACGCCTTCGGGATTGTAGCCGCCGTTTCCAAAAGGGGACGTGCCGCCGGTGCCGATCCATTTGCTGCCGCCCTGATGGCGCCCCTGCTGCTCCGCGAGCCGCTGCTTCAGCGCCGCCATGATCTCGTCCCACGAGCCCAAGGACTCGATCGCCGCCATCTCCTCGGACGTCAGATATTTCTCGGCGATGGCTTTCAGCCACTCCTCGGGGACGTCGGCCTGCTGCGAGCCGTAGCTGGTCTCGATCCCCCTGAAGACCTTGGCGAAGACCTGATCGAAGCGGTCGAGCAGACCCTCATCCTTCACGAAGGTGGCGCGGGCGAGATAATAGAAATCCTCCGGCGTCGCCCGGATCACCTCGGCGTCGAGCGCCTCCAACAAAGTCAGATGCTCCTTGATCGAGGCGGGAATGCCCGCGGCGCGGAGTTCGTCGATGAAGGAGAAGAACATCGCATCGCGATAGCTGGGGCGATAGGCTACGACTAGCCTTGGCAGCATGAGATGAGGGTAGAATGAACCTGTATTGGGTGCACACTCCGGACAAAGACGAGGACTGTTTCGTGCTCGCTCGCACGCCAAGATCTGCCGCCCGCTTTGAAGAGTTTGAAACGGGCTATGACCCCAGAACATGCTCAGCCGAGCTGATAATACGGATCGACGACCAGAACGCAGAGGCCATAAAGAATGTTATCGAGGGCGATTCAGGAAGCTCTCCCGGAAAAGAACACAGGCTTCCAAGCTATGCCAATTCGATTGATATCCTTGGCCTGCTTGGCTTTGAGGAACTTCGTCACAAAGGATTATATGCGTTTAAGAAATCAAACCGATATTTTTACTTTAACAACTTCGAGCATTTCGCCGAGGGGATGGGATGGAAAAGGGAGCGTAAGCTCGTGACATCCGTCGAGGACTTTTTGAGATTTATCAACGGCTTTCCAAGCGGTAATTGGTTCTATCGCGGGCAATGCAATGCAATATGGCAGGCACGCTGCGGTCTGCTTCGATTAGCTAAACTCGACGGATTCTCCGAGGAAGAGACGCGGGCCTATGAGCGCGTCTCGCTGTCGATTTTCAAAGCGAAGGCAGCAGCGTTACTTCCGTATCGACCTAAAAGCGATTGGGAATGGCTCACCGTCGCGCAACACTATGGGATGCCTACGCGGCTACTCGATTGGTCTACGAACCCACTTGTAGCTCTATTTTT
>JBBSLM010000041.1:0-11423 GCA_038255245.1 Sphingomonadales bacterium | reverse complement strand
GCAACACCGTCGAGCTTTCGACCGAGCAGACCCTGTTTGCGGAAAATGCGGTTCAGTATCGCGCGACCCTCTCCTTCCTGGAAGGCCGCATCAACACCATCCGCCGCGCGCTGAAAGGCGAATAGCTATGGGCGATCGTCCTCTTTCCGTGTTCGACATATCGGGCCGCGCGATGAGCGCGCAGCTCGTGCGCCTGAACACCACCGCATCGAACCTGGCCAATGCCGGCACCGTATCGGGCAGCCGCGCGACCGCCTACCGGGCCATGCGTCCGGTGTTCGAAAGCAACGAGGTTTCGCCGGGCGTCGCCACTGTCGGCATCGGCCGTATCGTCCGTTCGGACGTCGAGCCGACCCGCCAGCACAATCCCGATCACCCGCTCGCCGACGCCAATGGCGACGTCTGGGTCGCCGGCGTCGATCAGGCGTCCGAGCTGGTCGAGATGGTCGAGGCGGCGCGGCAATATCAGAACAATGTCCAGGTCCTGCAAACCGCCAAGACCTTGACGCTCGACACCTTGAGGCTTGGCCAATGAGCAATGTCATCGACGGGCTGAACGCAGCCAACACCGCCCCCCCGACCAGCGCCGCCATCGGCGGCCAGGCGCTCGACCAGCGCGCCTTCCTGCGCCTGCTGACGACGCAGATGACGACGCAGGATCCGTTCAATCCGGTCGACAACACCCAGATGGTCGCCCAGATGGCGCAATTCAGCTCGGTCGCCGGCATCACCGAGATGAATCAGTCGCTCAAGACGCTGATCTCCAATTTGACCGGCTCCGGCCGCCTGTCCGACGCGTCGAGCTGGATTGGCCGCTCCATGCTGGTCACTTCCAACGTCGCCACGCCGTTGCGCGATGGCGCTTATGCTGGCGAGCTGACCCTGCCGTCCGCGGCGGACCAGGTTTCGATCAGCTTCGTCGATGCCAATGGCGCGACCGTCCACACGATGGATTTGGGCGCGCGCGAGGCCGGCGCCGCCGCCTTCGCCTGGGACGGCAAGAACGAAGCCGGGCAAATCGTCGCCGACGGGCCGCTGCAGGTGGTCGTCACCGCCCGCGCCGGCACCACCAATCTCAATCCGACCATCGCCACCTGGACGCCGATCGCCGGCCTCCAGTCGCCCGCCGCCGGCGGCGAGGCGCGCCTGGTCACCGGCCTCGGGCTGAAGAGGCCCGAAGACGCCATCCGCATCGCCTGATCATCCAACTCGCTTGCCCCTGAGGAGATACCAATGAGCTATTACACTTCGCTCTCCGGCCTGCGCGCCGCCCAGACCGACCTTGCGGTCACGTCGAACAACATCGCCAACGTGGGTTCGGTCGGCTTCAAGAAGAGCCGCGCCGAATTTGGCGACATGATGCCGCCGTCCGGTTCGTCGGCCGGCATCGGCACCCGCCTGAAGGCAATCACCCAGCAATTCACGCAAGGCCAGTTCGAAACCTCGTCGCGCGAACTCGATCTCGCGATCAACGGCAGCGGTTTCTTCATCACCCGCGATGAGGGCGGCACGGGCGACATGATGTTCACCCGCGACGGCGGCCTCGCGATCAACGCCGATCGCTATCTGGTCGATTCCAAGGGCGCGAACCTGCAGGTCTTCCCGGTCGACGCCAATGGCGACACCACCTCAACCGCGCTTTCGTCGTCAACCAGCGTGCAAATTCCCGAGATCAATACCGCGACCAATGCGCGCCTCAGCGACGTGTCGATCGATCCGGAGGGGCTGATCACCGCATCCTATTCGGACGGCAGCACGCAGCCGCTCGGCCGCATCGCCATCGCCAATTTCTCCAACCCGGCCGGCCTTCGCCAGCAGGGCGACGGCCGCTGGTCGGTCACCGGCGAAAGCGGTGCGGTGCAGACCGGCACGCCGAAGACCGATGGCGTCGGCGCGATCCAGACCGGCGCGATCGAACGCGCCAACGTCGATCTGACGGAGGAGCTCGTCGCCCTGATCGCGGCGCAGCGCAATTTCCAGGCCAACGCCAAGGCGATCGAGACCGCCAACGCGCTGACCCAGACCGTCACGAACCTGCGCAACTAAGCACGGCTTGAGGAGGAGTTCGCGGCATGAACGGCATCGTTCAATCATCGGCGGCGGCGCTTCGCGCGGCGATGCAACGCCAGGCGATGACCGCGAACAACCTCGCCAACGCCAATACGGCGGGCTTTCGCGCCGACGTGTCGGCCGCCCAGACGACCTTCATCCAGTCGGGCGGCCAGGTGTTCGGCGCGCGCCCGGGCGGGATGATCGTCGATGCCAATATGGCGCCAGGCGCGGTCAACCAGACGGGGCGCGAGCTGGACGTGGCTTTGTCGGGCGATGCCCTGCTGGGCGTGCAGGCGCTGAACGGCGACGAGGCCTATACCCGTCGCGGCGACCTGATGGTCACCGACAGCGGCCTCCTGACCAACGGCGACGGCACCCCCGTCCTCGGCGAAGGTGGCCCGATCACCCTGCCGGCCTATGACAGCGTCCGCATCGATGCCGACGGCAAGATCTGGATCGTGCCGACGGGCGGCGACGCGGACAATCCGACGCAGATCGACCGGCTGAAGCTGGTCACGCCGACCGGCAGCGAAATCGCCAAGGGCCTGGACGGCCTGTTCCGGGTGCGCGGCGGCGGCGCGCTGCCGCAGGATCCCGAAGCGCGCGTCACCACGGGCGCGCTCGAACAATCCAACGTCAACACCACCCAGGCGCTCGTCGACATGATCGAGGCGAGCCGCGCCTGGGACACGCAACTCAACCTCATCAACTCGGCCAAGGAGCTCGACACGAGCGCCGCCGATCTGATGCGCCTTCCCTCCTGACGGAGTCTGACAGACCATGACCAACGCCGCTCTCCACGTCGCCCGCACGGGCCTCGACGCCCAGGCCGCGCGCATGCGCGTCATCGCCAACAATCTGGCGAACGTGAACACCACCGGCTTCCAGCGCGAGCGGGCCGAGTTCCAGACCCTGTCCTACCAGACGATCACCGCGCCGGGCGCCGCCTCCTCGGGCGACAATCGCTACGCGATCGGCCTGTCGCTGGGCTCGGGCGTGTCGATGACCGGCGTCAGCCGGCTCAACACGCAGGGTTCACTAAACTCGACCGAAAACCCGTTCGACCTCGCCATCCAGGGCGAAGGCTTTTTCCAGATCGCGCGGCCCGACGGCACCACCGGCTATACCCGCGCCGGCAATTTCCAGGTTTCCGCGGAAGGCCAATTGGTCACCTCCGAAGGCTTCCCGCTGCAGCCCGACATCCGCGTGCCGGAAGGTGCGAGTTCGGTGACGATCGGCGCCGACGGCAAGGTTACCGCCTCGATGCCGGGCCAGACCGAAGCGACCGAAGTCGGCCAGATCGAGATCGCCCGCTTCGCCAATCCGGCGGGCCTGCTGCCGACCGGCGACAATCTCTACCAGGCGACCCAGGCGAGCGGCGAGCCGCAGACCGGCGTGGCCGGTTCGGAAGGCCGCGGCGCGATCCGCCAGGGCGCGCTCGAAGCGTCCAACGTCAATGTCGTCCAGGAACTGGTCGATATGATCGAGACCCAGCGCGCCTACGAGGTCAATTCCAAGATGATCCAGTCGACGGACGAAATGCTCCGCAACGCCAACCAGCAGCTGTGATTGGGCCATCAAGCATGAGCACCTATTCCGTCACCCCGGCGCAGGCCGGGGCCCAGCCCAAGAAACAGCCATGCGGCAGCATGAACGGCGCGTCGCGCCCTGCCTGGACCCCGGCCTTCGCCGGGGTGACGGGTTGGAGGCGAATGCTGGTGCCTGCCGCGATAATTCTCACCGCCGCCGCCGAGCCGCCCGCACCCGGCTTCCAGCCGAGCTTTTCGGTCCCGGCTCCGCCGCCGATCGCGAACGGCTCGATCTTTCAGCCATCAAACGGTTATGCGCCGCTGACCAGCGGGCAACGCGCCGCGCAGGTCGGCGACGTGCTGACCGTCGTGCTGACCGAGCGCACGCAGGCGGCCGCCACGGCGGGCACCTCGACCCAGCGCGACGGCACTATCGGCCTGCGCCCGCCGACCACTGGCGCGCTCGCCCTGTTCACGAACACCGACGCGAGCGTCGGCGGGGGCTCGCAATTCGGCGGGACCGGCCAGACCACCCAGTCGAACCAGCTGTCGGGCGAAATCAGCGTGACCGTGGTCGAGGTTCACCCCAATGGCACGATGGTCGTGCGGGGCGAGAAAAGCCTGCGCCTCAACCGTGGCAACGAATTCATCCAGGTGATGGGCATCGTCCGCCCGGCTGACATCACGCCGGACAATCGCGTCGCTTCGACCCGGCTGGCCGACGCGCGCATCACCTATTCGGGCCGCGGCGAAATCGCCCGCGCCGCCCGCGAAGGGTGGCTGCAGAAATTCTTCAATTTTGTCAGCCCGTTCTGAGGTGGATGCAATGCGTAGTTCACAATCACCCGTCATTGCGAGCGGAGCGAAGCAATCCATTCTGAGACCTCAGGGCTCTGGATTGCTTCGTCGCTTCGCTCCTCGCAATGACGGACAGATGATGGGATGGGGTGTGAAAATCATCCTCGCCCTGCTGGCGGCGTTCCTCATCGCCTCGCCGGCCCAGGCGCAGCGGATCAAGGATATCGGCGCGTTCCAGGGCGTGCGCTCCAACCAGCTCACCGGTTATGGCATCGTCGTCGGCCTCGCCGGCACGGGCGACGACAATCTGGCCTATGCCACGCAGGCAATGGGCGGCGTGGCCAGCCGCTTCGGCCTCGTGCTGCCGCCGGGCGTGAACCCGTCGCTGCGCAATGCCGCGGCGGTGATGATTACGGCCGAGCTGCCGCCCTTCGCCAATCCCGGCCAGCGGATTGACATCACCGTCTCCGCTTTAGGACGCGCCCGCTCGCTGCGCGGCGGCACCTTGATCCTGACGCCCTTGCGCGGCGCGGACGACCAGATTTATGCGATGGCGCAGGGCAACCTCGTCGTCGGCGGCCTCGGCGTCTCCGCGCAGGACGGCAGCCAGGTCACCGTCAACGTCCCGAGCGCCGGTCGCATCCCCGGCGGCGCATCGGTCGAACGGGCGGTCGACACCGGCTTCGCCTCGGCGCCGGAACTCTATTTCAACCTGGCGGATGCCGATCTGACCACGGCCGGCCGGGTCGCGGACGCGATCAACGCGGCGCTGGGGCAGAATATCGCCCGTGCGATGAATGGCGGCTCGATCGCCATCACCGCGCCCGACGGGGCGCAGGCGCGCACCGCTTTGATGGGGCAGATCGAAAATCTCACGGTCGATCCGGGCGACGCCCCGGCCCGCGTCATCGTCAATTCGCGCACCGGCACGGTCGTCATCAACGGCGCGGTGCGGATCGCGCCCGCCGCGGTCAGCCACGGCCGCCTGACCGTGCAGGTCGAGGAAAACCCACAGGTCGTCCAGCCCGCGCCATTCTCACGCGGTCAAACCGCCGTGCAGCAAAACAGCACGATCAGCATCGAGGAGGAGCGCGCCCGCATGTTCGAAGTGGGCGGCGGCGCGAGCCTTTCGGAGATCGTCCGCGCGGTCAACGCGATCGGCGCGACCCCGTCGGATCTGGTCGCGATCCTCGAAGCGCTCAAACAGGCCGGCGCCCTGCGCGCGGAACTGGTGATCCTGTGATCGGCGCGACCAACATAGGCCCCGCTCACTTCGAGCGCAGTCGAGAAACGGCCGCTACGACGCCCGCGACCGACACGCGTGAGGCGGCTCTGCGCCAGGCGGCGGAAGCGTTCGAGGCGGTGTTCCTGCGCCAGCTGATCGGCTCGATGCGGCAGGCGAAGCTTGCCGACGATGTGTTCGGCTCGGCCGCGTCGGAGCAGTTTCGCGACATCGCCGATTCCAACCTGGCCGATAATATGGCGCAGCAGGGCAGTTTCGGCATCGCCGACCTGCTGCTGCAGCAGATGCGCGCGGTGATCCGCCGGGTGGATGGGCCGGCCGAGGCGAACGCGGCGACCGATGCGCCCGCGTCGCACGACACCAACAATGTCGGGGGTAGCGCGTGAGCGATCTCCTCGGCATCGGTCTCAGTGGCCTGACCGCCTATCGCAGCGCGCTCGCCGCGGTCGGCGAGAATGTCGCCAATGCGGAGACGCCCGGTTACGCCCGGCGCACCATCCGCCTCGCCCCGATCGACGCGGGCGGCGGCAGCGACGTGCAATATCGCGAGGATCTGCGCTTCAGCGGCGTCAGCGCCGCCTCCGTCATCCGCGCCTACGACATCTTCCGCGCGGCCGAAGCGCGGCACGCCTCCGCCGGCGCCGGGCGCAGCGCCGTGCGCGAACAATGGATGACCGGCATCGAGACCGCGCTGAGCGACGGCCCGACCGGCATCGGCAGCCGCCTTACCGCTTTCTTCAGCGCCGGCGATACGCTGGCCGCCGCGCCCGACGATAATTTGAACCGCAGCCGCTTCCTCATGGCGCTGGACGACATCGCCAGCGCGTTCCACACGACTGCAGGTGCGCTCAAGCGGGTGGCCAAATCCGTCGGCGAGGCTGCGGGCCTGGAGGCGACCCAGCTCAACCAGTCGCTCACCGCGCTGGCCGACATCAACCGCTCGCTGCTGACCGCCCCGGCCGGCGGCACGACGCGCGCCGCCATGGAAGATGCGCGCGACCGGCTGATCGATTCGATCGCGGGATCGATCGACATCGTCGCCAGCTATGGCGATGACGGCACCGCCATCATCAAGCTGGCCGACGCGCCCGGGGCGACGATCCTGGCGCCGGGCAATATCGGCCAGTTCAGCGTGACCCAGGCGGGCGACGACCGGCTGACCGTCCAGCTCACCAACAATAGCGGCACGGCGACGATCGCACCCGTTACCGGCAAGCTCGCCGGCTATGTCGATGTCTCCAACATCACAGCCGACCGGCGCGCCGCGCTGGACACGCTTGCCGGCGATTTCGCGACCGAAATCAACGAATGGTCGAGCATGGGCCTCGACGCGGCGGGCAATGCGGGTCCCAATCTGCTGGACGCGAGCGAGGGTGCCGGCGCGATGATCGCGCTGGTTACGGACCCGTCGCTGGTAGCGGCGGCCAGCACCACCAGCCGCAATGGCAATTTGCTCACGCTCAGCACCTTGCGCCAGACGGTTGGCGCGGAGCGGCGCTGGACGGAAATGGTCTCGGGCCACGCGCTCCAGCTGAACGCTGCCAAGGCCGAAGCGGCGGCGACCAAGGCCTGGAAGGACAATTCCTACGCGTCGCTCGACGAGACGACTGGCATCGATCTGGATCGCGAAGCGGCGGACCTGCTGCGTTTCCAGCAGGCCTACAGCGCCGCCGCGCGCATCGTTCAGGTCGGCCGCGAGATTTTCGATGACGTCCTGAACATATTCTAAGGCTTTAGGCGATGATCACCGGCACCCGTTACCAGCTCACGCTGGAAGTAAACCGCCAGATGCGGCTGGCGTCCGATATCGCGCGTGCCCAGTCGGAGATTTCCGCTGGCGGCAAGCGCATCCTGGCGCCGTCCGACGATCCGGTCGGCGCCGCGCGGGTCGCCGCCATCACCCGTTCGCAGACGGACAACGCCACTTGGAAGAGCAATCTCGACGCCGCCGCGGCGCTGTCCAGCAATGCCGAAGGCGCGTTGGACGCGATGGTCAGCGCCTTCGACCGTGTGAACGAACTGATGCTCGGCGCCTCCAACGGCACCATGTCGGCGGAGAATCGGCTGGCCGCCGCGCTGGAGATCGAAAGCATCGCCGCCGAAATTGCGACCCTGCGCGAGACGCAGGATTCACGCGGCGCCCTGCTCTTCCCGCCGGCTGCCCAGTCGATTTCCATTCCGGTCGGCAACGGTCTCGATATCGGTGCGGTCGCCCCCCGTGAGGCGGTGTTCGACCTGACCACATCGGCCGGCACCTTTTCGCTCACCGGCATTCTGGGAGATGCGGCCGCCGCCTTGCGCGCGAACGATCCGGCCGCGATCGCCGCATCGCTCGAGCTGACCAACACGGCTTCGAGCCACACCATCGCCAATCATGCCGAGCAAGGCGCTCGCGGCGCGCGCATCGATGCGCTGCTGGACCGTCTCGTCACCAAGGGTCTCGACCTCACGATAGAAAAGTCCGCGATCGAGAGCGCGGACATCAGCGAATTGCTGGCGGCAATCTCGGCCAAGCAATTGTCGCTCGACGCGGCCCGGGCGGTTTTCTCGCGGGTGAACCAGTCGACCCTGTTCGACCTGCTGCGCTAAGCTTTTCCCCCTCGCCGCCGTCATTGCGAGCAATACCGCCGTTTGCCATGCGCGACGGCCGGCCGACGCGCGAAAAATTGCGGTCCGCGGCCAATAAAGATCATCACCAGCCCCTTAACCATTAAGTCTGTCGCCCAGCGCCGTTAATCACCTTGGGCGAGAGCGTTTCTCACGCCCCTGGAACCAGTAGCGGACGGGGACGAATATGTTTGCGGGTATCGGCATCGTCGTCGTTCTGCTGATGGTTTTCGGCGGCTTCATGGTTGCCGGCGGCAACATGGATGTCGTCCTGCACGCGCTTCCCCTGGAAATGATGATCATCGGCGGCGCCGCCCTGGGCGCCACGATCATGGGCAATTCGCTGCCCCAATTGAAGGCGATCGGCGGCGGCTTCGCCAAGGTGTTCAAGGGCCCGCGCCACAAGCGCCAGGATTATCTCGACACCATCTTCCTCGTTTCCAAGCTGATGAAGATGCTGCGCACCGAAGGCCCGGTTGCGGTTGAGCCGCATATCGAAGCCCCGAAGGAAAGCGCGATCTTCACCGAATATCCGCGCCTGTTGAAGGACGAGGCGCTGATCCACCTGATCTGCGACACCTTGCGGCTGGTCGTAGTGTCCTCCGGCACGCTCAATCCGCATGCCGTCGAGGAAGTGATGGATAATGCCATCAAGACCCACCATCACGAGGCGATGCGGCCGATCAGCGCGCTGCAGACCCTCGCCGACGCCTTGCCGGCCCTCGGCATCGTCGCGGCCGTGCTCGGCGTCATCAAGACGATGGGCTCGATCGACAAGCCGCCGGCGATTCTGGGCGGGATGATCGGCTCGGCCCTGGTCGGCACGTTTCTGGGCGTGCTCCTGTCCTACGGCCTGGTCGGCCCGTTCGCGAACCGCGCCAAGCAGGTCGTGGAAAGCGACGGCGCGATCTACGACGTGGTCAAGCAGATCATCGTCGCCTCGCTGCAGGGCCACCCGTTGCCGCTGGTGATCGAGGCCGCCCGCTCGGGCATCCAACACCAGAACCAGCCGGCCTTCGCCGAAGTGTTCGACGGGATGCGGGGGCGTTAAGAGATGGCTACCGTCGCACGAGGGAGAAACGAGCCACCTCCTGCTCCCATCATCGTCGTCAAGAAGATCGTCGAAGCACCGCACCAGGCGCATCACGGCGGGGCGTGGAAAATCGCCTACGCCGATTTCGTCACGGCGATGATGGCCTTTTTCCTGCTGATGTGGCTGGTCGGCGCGACCGACGAGAATAAGAAGCGCGGCCTGGCCGATTATTTCTCGCCCACGTTGATCGAATACAAACAGGGCAGCGCCGGCTCAGACGGCATCCTGAACGGCGATTCCATCATCGCGTCGGAGAATTATCCGCACAAAGCGGCGCAGACCGGCCGTGCGACGCTCGTCATGCCGCGCGATGCCACCGGCGGCATTCGCGAGGGCGCGGGCGGCGCGCAGTGGCAGGAAATCCAGCGCTTCGCCCGGCTGAAGCAGGAACTGGAGCAGCGCATCCAGCGCAATCCCGAAACTCGCGCGCTGGCCCAGCAAATCTCGTTCACGCAGACCGAGCATGGCCTGCGCATCGATCTGGTCGATCGCGCCGATTTCTCGATGTTCGAAGTGGGCACGGACCGGCTGCGCCCCGAGGCTCTGCAGCTGATCCGCGAGGTCGCTGCGGCGATCCGCACCGTGCCGAACGCGATCATCGTGCGCGGCCATACCGACAGCAGGCCTTATGGCCGCGGCCAGGTGATGAACAATTGGCTGCTGTCGACGGCGCGGGCCGAAACCACCCGCACCTCGCTGGAGCGTTCCGGCGTGCTGATCGGCCGCTTCAGCCGGATCGAAGGCGTCGCCGACCGCGAGCCGTTCGTGCCGCAAGACCGCATGGATCCGCGCAACCGCCGCATCTCGATCACGCTGGTCGGCAGCGCTCCCGCGCGCGCCGAGCAAATCGCTGCCGCGGCTCCGGCGGCGCAGGGCGCGGCCGCTCCGACGCCCACCCCGCCCCTGGCGCCTTGATAGGGGTCAACATGCTTTGCAAGGCGGCAAGGCTGTGGCACAGGGCGTCCCGTCAGCGGTCGGGGCATCGCGGGCCTGTGCTTTGGGGTTCAACTCAGATCGGCAGGGCGGCGTGACTGCAATCGGCTCGCGTGACGGCGACATTCAGCACATCTTCGAGGATATCGGCGCGTTTTTCAGCGCGCACCGGCTGTTCCCGACGCCGCCGAATTACGCGCTTGTCTACGCGGTCGTGACCGAGCCCGAGGGCCCGGCCGCCAAGCAGGTGGCCTCGATCATCGCCGACGGGATGCGGCTGAGCCAGGACGATGCCGACCGCATCCGCATCGAATGCGGGATCGACGGCGCCCAGGCGCCCGCGCCGACGCAGGAATCTTTGACCCGCGCCCGGCGCCAGATCGAGGATTTCGCCACGATCGTCGAAGCGACGCGGATGGAAACGCAGGCCTATGGCGCCGACCTGGCCAGCCGCACCGCCGAATTGCGCGCCGCCGAGATCAACCACCCGGCGGTCAGCGACGTGGTCCGCATCACCGGCGCGATGATCGAGCGCACCCGGGTCACCGAAACGCAACTTGAAGTCGCCCGCGAGGAAGCCAGCGCGTTGCGCAAGCGGCTGGCCGAGGCTGTCGACGAGGCGCGCTGCGATCCGCTCACCGGCCTGCCCAACCGGCGCGCGCTCGAAGACCGGCTGGCGGAGCTGAACGTCGAGGGCGGAGTGTGCGCCATCGCGATCTGCGACATCGACCGTTTCAAGTCGATCAACGACAGCCACGGCCATGCCATCGGCGACCGCGTGCTGAAAATGTTCGCCGACGTGCTCAGCGGCAATTGCGAGGACCATATGGTTGCACGGATCGGCGGCGAGGAATTCGTCATCCTGTTCGAAGGCATGGATCCGACCACCGCGGGAGCATTGCTCGACGAGGCGCGCCAGGATCTCGCCGAGCGCAATTTCCGCATTCGTGGTGCCGACACGCCGCTCGGCAAGGTCACCTTTTCGGCGGGCGTCGCCCATTGCGTCGAAAGGAATGGCGAAGCGGCATTGAAGCGCGCCGACGACCTCCTCTACCGCGCCAAGAATGGCGGCCGCAACCAGGTGCTCGTCGAGGCAAGCTAAAGCCCGCCTTCGACGACATCCTTGCCGAGCGCTTCCAGGCCGGCCCGCAAGGCGGCTGCGCATTCG
>JBBSLM010000040.1:0-11454 GCA_038255245.1 Sphingomonadales bacterium | reverse complement strand
GGCATCGGCCGGATCGGTCGACGCGCGATCGAGTCTGAAAAGGCCGTAAATTCCGCTGGTCAACACGGCGCGCGCCCCCGATTCACGGGACAGGTGCGATTGACCGGTCGGATTGCTTGGCTAGGGACAGGCCCATGCCCGGACCTCTGCCTCCCGGATCCGCCAGCGCGGTGCGCCAGGCTCTGGCGCGTCGTGCCTATGCCTGCAACGCGGTGCGGATTATCGAACCAGACCTGGCCGGCTGCCAGTGGCTGGCGGCCTCGCCGCGCGGGCTCTTCGGCATCGGCGTCGAACGTGCCCACCAAATTGCTTATGGCTGGTTTTTCGGGCTCTGCCAGCACGACGGCCGGCTCTATCTGTTTGAAAATTGCGGCCACCGCGACCGTGACAGCTGCCAGGGGCGGATCATCCGGTTCGATCTCGATGGCGGCATGATCGCGCATCCGCGCGTGCTCGTCACAGGCCTCCACGGCAACATTCACCAACTGGCCGTGATCGGTGGCGCGTTGTGCGCGGTCGATACCGCCAATCAGGCGATCCGCCGCTATACCCTGGAAGGCGAACTTATCGATGTCAGACAGCCGTTCCCGGTTGCGTCGTCGAGCGACACAAGCGGCGCCTATCTCCACATCAATTCGATCGCCGAGGTCGGCGGCCGGATCGGGCTTGTCCTGCACAACGGCAAAGCGATCCCCGACAAGAATAGCGAACTTGCCTGGCTCTGCCCTGACTGGAAGGTGTCGGAGCGCAACTTCCTTGCCGGCCGTTATTGCCACGACATCGTCGCGGACGAACAGGGACGCATCTGGCATTGCGCCTCGCAATCGGGAGAGATCATGCGCAGCGACGGCCTCCGCGTCCAGATCACGACAGACTTGATGACGCGCGGACTCGCGTTCAACGAACGGGAAATGGCCGTCGGTATGTGCACCTTTGGTCCGCGCCACATTCGCGGCACACTGAACGGCGGCATCGCGATCCTAGATCGCGATCACCGCCGCCTGCGCGAGATCGATCTGCCCGGTCCCCCCACCGCGATCATCGCGCTCTAACGTCCCGCAAGTTCAAAAACCCCCGCGGAGCGCGAGCGCAGGACGCTCAGGAACGCTGGCAATCGATCGCTGGATTGCCGCCGACGTCCGCCCCGCGACCGGGACGGGCCGAGGTTTCGGAAACCGACAATTCGGTGACCTCGGGCTCGATCCAGTCCTTGCGCTTGTCTTTCGCATTCACAGAGTCGGTCATCTTTCCCTCCAAGTTACTTGTGGTCTTAGAGCCAGCCGCCCCAGACTGCAATGCGGTCGACCTTCATTCCTCGGCAAGCGGCGACAGCCCAGGCCCGGCCGCCATGAACCAGCCCGAAAACACCTGGCGTGGCCCCCCCGCGCTGATCGGCAGCACGCGATGCTCGTAGCGGTGGTCAACGTCGAAAATCATCGCCGTCCCGGGCCGCTCGTGCACGAAGTCGGCAAGCAGGCGCGTGTCGCCCTTGCGCCTGAGCTGGAACGCCCCACCGGCGAAAGGCGCGTCGGACAAGTTAAGCACGAAGCCCAGGCGGCGGTTCGGAAAGCGGTCGTCGTGCCAATCGAGACCGTCGCGGCCGTTGGCGCTGGTCCGGGCCAGATGCCCCTCGCACCGGATCAGCGGGCCCACGCCCGTGGCCGCCTCCAGCCAGCGCAGGAACGGCGGTCGCGTGAACATCAAGTTCATTGCCAATCCGACCCGCTGCGGCGCTTCAACCTCCCGCGCGTAAAGGCCATCGACATCGTCGCGCACATACGTTGCGCGCGCGCAACGATCGAGCAGGACGGGCAGGAAAGCGGGATCGATCAAAGCGGGGCAGAGAAAGTGGCGCCGCGCTTCGAACAGCGCGCGCCACGGCCCCGGATCGGCGAGAATGTCCGTGCGCTGCGCGCCCACCGAGACGGGACCGGTCATAGCGCCCGATCCTTCCCGGCTTCGACCTTTGCGGTCAAGCAGGCGCGGGCGCCAATTGCCTCCGTACCGGGGGCGAGGATCGCGCCATTGCGACACTCTCAAACGCATTCTAGGCTCGTAATCATGTCCGCCATGAACAAGATCGCGCTCGAACCCACTCGTCGTCTGACCGCGACGCAGGATCTTGCGATCGTCCGCGCCGCATTCGCCCAAGGCCCCTCGGCGCACCTGCGCTGGCGACTGGCGGCGATATCGTTCCTGATGGACCAGTTCGACGAGGTGATCGAACTGCTGGCGGATGCGCGGGGACTCGACAGCGGCGGCGCGGAGTTGCTCGCCCAAGCCTATCTGGCGCGTGAGAATGCGGCCGACGATGCGCGCGCGCTGGCTGCCGCCCAGCATTCGCTGGCGGAGGCTGGCGAGTTCGCGCCGCGCCGCGCCGCCGCACTTGCCGTGCGCGCGAAGGCGGAGACCCGGCTAGGGAAACTTGAAGCCGCCCGCACGACGCTGAGCGACGCGCTCGATCTGGATCCGCTGAACAAAGACGCGTGCAAGCGGCTGGCGACCCTGATGCTGCAAGTGGGCGATGCGTCCGGCGTGCTCGACCTCACCAGCCGTCTCGCCGCGAGTGGTGCCGCCCACTCCCGCCTGTTCGCCGCCCGCGCGCTCGCCCTTGCCCGCATGGGCGACATTGACGCGGCCCATGAGGCGATGGGCGAGGCCGCTTTTCTGGGCGCCGCCAAGCTTGCGCCGCCGGAAGGATGGGACAGTATCGAGGCCTTTAACGATGCGCTCGCGGACGAACTGCTCGGCCATCCCGGCCTGCGCTTCGAACGCTATGGCAGCGCGTCGGAACTGACCTGGCGGATCGACACGCCACTGATGCGCAACACGCCTCTGGTGCGCCAATTGCTCGACCAGATCGCCGCTACAATCGCGGCGCGGGTGGAGAGATTCGCAGCGGACCCGCACCCCTGGCGCGACTCGGCGCCGACCGAGGCGATGTTGCGCAGCTGGTGCGTGATCACCGACAGCGTCGGTTACGAAACCTGGCACGTGCACCAGTTCGGCTGGCTGAGCGGCGCTTATTATGTCCGGGTACCCGACGCGATCACGAACGGAACGGACGAGGCGGGATGCATTGCGATCGGCCTTCCCGAGGACATTGTCGGCGAAGAGGCGGCAGCGGCGTTCGGCATTCGCCAATTCCGCCCGCACAGCGGCTTGCTGCTGACCTTCCCCTCACACACCTATCACCGCACCTTTCCGCACCGGGCGGCCGAACAGCGCATCTGTGTGGCGTTCGACCTTCGCCCGGCGTGACCGGATCAGCCGAGCGGCGGCGCCACCCCAGCCGATCGCGGCCCGCTCAATCGCCGGCGCCGTGACGAGGCCAGGCCATTGGTGCACCGGCTTCGCCACGCCGATTCGCACTGCTATCGAACTTCCCGGCGCCCTGCCCGCGCAGAGCGGTGGCGAGGGAATGATCGACATTCGCTACGGCGCGTTGCCCGCCTGGACCGAGCGGCGCGCCTGGGGTCCTTACCGGCTACGCGACGCCGACCTGTTCGAATTTGCCATGCCGGGTATCGCTCGCTTCGTCTGTCGGGACCGGCGGCAAATCCTGATCGACCGCGAGCAAGGCGCGGACGATGAGGCGGTGGCGGCGATGCTAGTCGCAACCGTGTTGCCGGCCCTGCTGTGGTCGCGCGGCGACATCATGCTGCATGCCGCGGCTGCGGTCGAACCCGGTGCCGCCGCGGGTATCCTGATCGCGGGACCGTCGGGCAGTGGAAAGTCGACCTTGCTGGCCCAGATCCTGGCGCGCGGAGGATCGGCGATCGCCGACGATTCGGTGCGACTGCGCATCTCGCACGGCCGATTGCTCGCGAGTGGGCTGTCGGGCGGGCTGTACGCGCGCTTTGGACCGGGCGACGCCGACCGCCGGTTCGAGCCGACGCCACGCGACCGCTGCCATGTCGAGCACTCCGTCGATACTCTGTTCGTCCTCGCTCCGGCGGGAGACGAGCCGCGACGCCTTACCGGCGTCGCTGCACTCGCCGCCCTCCTGTACAACCGCCACCGGCCCCGGATCGCGACCTTGCTGGGAACGGAGCCGGAGCTGCTGACAGATCTCGTCCGCATCGCCAGTCTCTTTCGCGTCCTGAGCATCCGCCCGCCGGACAATTCTGCTACCGACGCGCGGCCGATATGCTAGTGCGCAATCCAGGGAGAAGCGACGGCATGACGAAATGGCAAAGGTCCGAAGATTGGGTGGGGACCCAGGTCGAGGATCAGTATGTGATGATCCACCTTGAGAGCGGCCGCTACGTCGCGCTCAATGAGAGCGCTTGGGAAGCGTGGGAGGCGCTGGAAGAGCCGCGCACCGCCGAGGCGGTGCTCGAGGCGCTGCAGCGGCGGTTCGACGTCGATGCTGAAGCCGGCGCGCGATCGGTCGACACCCTGCTCGAACGGATGCAATCAATGGAGCTTGTTCAAAAGGCGGCATGAGCTTTGCCCCCTTCGACGCATCCGGAGTCCAGTTCGAATCGCCCGTTGTAATCGCCCGCATTTTCCGGAAGCAGGCCGACTGATGCGCGCAGCTGAATCGCCGTGAACGCCGTGCCGGGCGCGATCCGGATCCGCTGCGAGCCGGTCAGGTCGCTGACAGCGCCCCAACAATGCGCGGTCTTGCGCGCGGCGGCGGCACGATCGACTTCGCTTTCCCCAGCTCTTCGCCGCCAGCTTGCCACTCTCCTGAATCAGCTCGACGCGTTCGACGAAACGGTCGGGCTGCTCGGACGCGTCCCGCGGGGAAACAGGACGTTCGACGAAATCATGCTGCTGGCCGCCGCATGGCTGAAACGCAACGCCCCAGGCGACGCAGCTCGCGCGGAAGAGGCGGCGCGCGATGCCTTTGGCCTTGCCACAAGCGAGCAGCAGCAGGCGGCGGCGCTGGCTGACGAGGCAAAGGCGCTGACCGCTCAGGGCAAGACGGACGGCGCGCGGGCGCCGCTCAGGGACGCGTTGCGGCGGGATTCCTGGAATCATTTCGCTTTCGAGCGGCTGGCCATGCTGCTTCTGAAAGCGGAGAAGATAGACGGCCTGCTCGCGCTGACGGACGAGCTGATGGCCGCCGGGATCGATCATGCCCAGCTCCTCGCCCTTCGCGCGGTGGCTCTGGGACGGGCCGGCCAGCATCGGGCGGCGCGCGAATTGCTCGGGCTGGACCGCTTCCTGCGACAGGAGATCATCGCCCCGCCGTCTGGCTGGGACAGCCTGGCCGCTTTCAACGCCGCGCTCGCCGCGGAATTGAGCGCCGACCCGGCAATCCGATTTGGCCGGCACGGCACCGCCTCCGTGTCGAGCTGGCGGATCGATTCCCTCGCGGCGGGCGGAAGACCGCTGGCCCAGCTTATCAACACGTCGATTGCCGCGGCCGTCGAGGAGCATGTCTCCACTCTGCCCCGCACCGGCCATCCCTGGACCGAAGCCCGCCCGCGCGCTGCCCTGCTGCGCAGCTGGAGCGTGATGACCGAAGACGATGGCTATGAGCGGTGGCATATGCACCCAGCCGGCTGGCTGAGCGGGGTCTATTATGTCCAGGTTCCGGAGCCGGTGACGGCCGGAAGCGGCCCGGCGGGCTGCCTCTCGCTGGGCCTGTCCGACACGCTGGCCGGCGCCGCCGATGGACAAGCGGTCGGCGAACACCATGTCCGGCCGGCGCCCGGCTTGCTCACCCTGTTTCCGTCGCACTGCTACCACCGCACCTATCCGCATCGCGCGCCCGGACGGAGAATCAGTGTCGCATTCGATCTGGTCGCCGACGAGGGCTGACCGGATTCAGGACGGGTGACTCATCCCGGCGTCGCCGGTCAAACGCCCTTGCTCCAGCGTCAGGATGCGGGAGCAATGGTCCAGCGTCTCGCTGCGATGCGCGACGACGATGATGGTCATGGCGGGATCGAGCCGCACCAGCGCGCTCAGGATGCGCCGCTCGGTGGCGATGTCGATGGCGTTGGTCGCTTCGTCCAGGATCAGCAGAGCGGGCCGCCGCAGCAGGGCGCGGGCGATGGCGATACGCTGCCGCTCGCCGCCCGACAGACGGCTGCCGCGCTCGGCGAGCATCGTGTCGAGACCCTCCGGCATCGCCCTTATCGTGTCGGCGACCGCGGTCAGCTCCAATGCCTCCCACATGGCCTCTTCATCCACCGGGCCGGTTTCGGGCAACAGGTTTCGCCGGATCGTATCGTTGATCAGGAAAGCGTCCTGCCCGGCATAGGCGACCCGCTCGCGCCAACGCCGCGCCGCCGCGTCGTCGAGCGGCACGCCGCCGACACTGACCGTGCCGGCTTGCGGCACAAGCAGACCGACCATCAGGTCGATCAGGGTCGTCTTTCCCGCCCCCGACGTGCCCGCCACGCCCAATGTCTCGCCTGGCGGGATCGACAGGCTGACGTTGCTCACGCCGCCGCCTTCCGCCTCGTGACGATAGCTGACCCGGTCGAAGCTGATCGTGCCCGCGGGGCCGGGGCCTTCTTCGGCGGCCGGCCGCGCCCCATGGTCCAGTTCCCGCTCAAGCTCTTCGATCATGCGATGCGCGGGCATGGTCGACGCGAGCAATTCGACGTCGCGCTGTAGCCCCACCGCCGGCCCGGTCATGCGGCTGAGGATCAGGATCGATGCGATCAGCGCCGCGCCGTCCGTTCCCGCCCAGGTGCCGCCGAGCAGCACCAGCCCCGCCGCCGCCGCCGACGCCACCGACACAGTGAAGTGAAAGCGGGAAAGCCGGCGCTGATAGTTGATCTGGGCAGCCACAAGCTGCGCCCCGGCAGACCGATAATCGGCGACGAAAGCGCGCTGGCGATTTTCCGCGGCGGCCTGTTTGAGCCCCCCGAGCAGCTGGCCGGCGGTATGCGCCATCTCCTGCCCGCCAAAGCGGATCTTTTCGCCATAATTCTCCGCGATCCGCATCCGCCCGGCAGAGACAATCGCGGCGATGATCAGCAGCGCGATCGCCAGCAAGCCGACCCCCCAGGCGATCGCCAGCGTGAGCGCGAGTTGCGCCGCCAGCATCGCGACCGACACGGCGATCTGCATCACGCATTGCGACGCCATCGCGATCCGTGTGATCTCGGTGGTCAGCGCGCTGGTGACGCGGGCATGGCGCAGGCGCGCGACATCGCGCCAGCGCGCGCCGGCGACGGCGCTCAGCAAGGCCAGCCGGCGATGCTCCACATATCGGGCCTGCAAGGCCGTGATCGCCCGGTCGCGGACCATCAGCACCGCCGCGCGAAGCGTCATCGCGGCGACGAATGCGGCGACGATCAGGGCCAGCCGCGCCAGCAGGCTATCCGCGCCGGCCAGCGCGAACACGCCGTCCGCCCAATCCTGCAGCTGCCCGCCCCCGCCGCCGGTGATTAGCGCCAGCAGCGGCACCAGCAAGGCGAGGCTCAGCCCCTCCACGACCCCGCCGAGCAGCATCAGGCCAAGCAAAGCGGCGACGCGCCCGATCCCTGCAAAGGCAATGAACGCGCGGACGAAGGACAGGACGCGGTTGAGGATATTCGGCTCCCGCGGCGAGACGGTCTGGAAGCCCGACCGCTATCGCAATCCGCTGGTCCCTGCTAGTCGCGGGCTCTTGGCTGGAGGTGATGAGGTCTTGCGATTGGTGGCTGCCCTAACGCGAAAGTGCCGCACGGCGGCGCGGCAGCCCTGGTCGGTCTTCGCCCTGCTGCCCGTCGCCTGGACGTTGATCGGCTTGTCGTCGGCGGCGATCGCGCTGCGCCCGTTCAAGCGCATCGCGCCTGTACTCGGCCGCAACCTCGGCGCGACCTCGCTCGCCCCGCTCGCCGATCCGAAGACCCTGCGCCGCGCCACCCGGATCGGCAAGGCCGTCACCATCGCGGCCAATTATGCCCCGTTCCGCTCCAACTGCCTGCCGCAAGCGATGGCGGCGGCAATGCTCTGCCGGGTCGGGCGGGTGCCCTATGCCGCGCATCTCGGCGCTTCGGTGTCCGATCCGGACAAGGTTGGCGAATTGGTGGCCCATGCGTGGGTGCAATGCGGTCCGGTCGCGATCACCGGCGGCCGCGGCAATTTCCAGCGCTACGGCGTCGTCGCCTGCTTCGTGCCGCGTCAGGTGCCCGGCTAGACGGCCATCGCGCCGAGCGTGACATAGTCGATCTTGCCCGTGCCCAGCACCGGCAGCGCTTCCACGACCCGCACATCTTTCGGCACCGCCAGTTCGGCAATGCCGTTCGCGCGTGCCCATTGCTGGAGGGCGGCCGCCAGCGCGGCCTGCTGGGTGGTGAACAGCACCAATTGCTCGCCCTTCTTCGGGTCCGGGCGGGTGACGACGGCGTGGTCGGCGTCCGGCCAAAGCGCTGACGCATAGCCCTCGACCGCCGGGAGCGAGACCATTTCGCCGCCGATCTTTGCGAAACGCTTGGCGCGGCCCTTGATCGCGATGAAGCCTTCGTCGTCCACCGCGACGATGTCGCCGGTGTCGTGCCAGCCGCCTTCCGGGGGTTGCAGCACGCCCGGGACGTCGGCCCTGAGATAACCGGCCATGATGTTGGGACCGCGCACGAACAGCCGCTGGCCATTGTCGATGCCGGGAACGTCCTCGAGCCGCAATTCGATGCCTGGGAGGGCACGGCCGACAGTGCCGGCCTTGAAGTGCATCGGCGTGTTCACCGCCAGCACGGGCGCGGTCTCGGTCACGCCATAGCCTTCCATGATTCTGAGGCCGAACTTCTCCGCATAGCTCTTGCGCGTTTCCTCGCGCACCCGCTCCGCCCCGGCAAAGATGTAGCGCAAAGCATAGAAATCATAGCTGTGCGCCATGCGGGCATAGCCGCTGAGGAACGTGTCGGTGCCGAACAGGATGGTGGCGTTCGCGTCATAGGCGACCGCCGGGACGATCCGGTAGTGAAGCGGGTTCGGGTAGAGGAAAACCTTCAAGCCGTTGAACAGGGGCAGCAGGGTGCCGCCGGTCAGGCCGAAGCTGTGGAAGACCGGCAGCGCATTCAGCACCACGTCCGACGAATTGAAATCGATTCGCGCGGCCAGCTGCGCGCAATTGCTGAGCAGATTGCGGTGGGTGAGCACCACGCCCTTCGGCACGCCTTCCGAGCCGCTGGTGAACAGGATCACTGCCGGCGCATCGGGCGACAATCTGCGGCGCTTCAGCAGGCGGCGGGCGAATTTGGCGCCGATCATAGCGCGGATTTTCGCCCCGGTGCCGATCGTCGCGGCAATGTCCTCCAGATAGACGAAGCTCAGTCCCTCGGCCTCCAGCCCCGCGATCAGCGCTTCCAGCTTGCCCTGCTCGACGAAGGCGCGGGCGGTTACGATCGTCTTCACCTCGGCGGCGGTGCAGGCGGCTTTGAGGTTCGCGAGGCCCCCAGTGTAGTTCAGCATCGCCGGCACGCGGCCCAGCCCCTGCAAGGCAAAGAAGGTCACCACCGTCCCTGCGATGTTGGGCAGCAGCAGCCCGACATTCTCGCCCTGTTCGGTGCGTCGCTTCAGCGCGCGGCCGAGGGCCTTGGTGCCGGTAATCAGGCGAGCATAGGATAAAGGCTGGCGCTTGATGTCCTCGACCACCTTGGCCTTGCCGCCATGCACGTCTCGCGCGTCGAGCAAAGCCTCGTAGAGTGTGCGATCGGTGTTCGACGTCTCGAAAATCATCGCGCTCATCACATCATAGAGCTTGCGGCCGGCGACGGCGCGGCGGGCGCGGGCGGTGAGGCCTTCGGGCAGTTCGAAGCGGCGCGGCGGCAGCACGGTGAGCTTGATCCTGGGGAAGGGCCGCAGCCGCACCTTGCCTTTCAGCCGCGAAAAGCGGGAATATTGCGCGCCGTCGATGCGCACCGGGATGATCGGCGCGTCGGCCTTGTCGGCGACCATGCCGGGGCCGTCGAATATCTTCATCAATGCGCCGGTGACGGTGAGGCGGCCTTCGGGGAAGATGACGAGCGTGTTGCCCTCCTTGACCGTCTTCACCATCGCCTTGGCGGCCATCGGGTTGGTGGGATCGACAGGAAAGGCGCGGAACAGCTTCATCGCCAGGCGCATCCACCATTTCCGCGCGACCGCGCTGTGCACGGCGAAGGTCGGCTTGCCCGGTAAAAATGCGGCGAGCAGCAAGCCATCCAGGAAGGAGACGTGGTTGACCACCACCACCGCCCGCTCGCCCGCCTTGGGCATATGCTCGGCGCCGGAAATCTCTACCCGGTAGAGCGTGCGCAGGATCGCGGCGGTCAGCGACTTGATCACCGTTTCCGGCAGCAGCCAGCAGGAAATGAGGGCGACGGCCAAAGTCGCGAAGCCCATCGCGCCGATCACGCCCGGTACGTCCATGCCGGCCGCGACCAGGCCCGCGATCAGGCCGATGACGGCCACGCCGATCGCCGCATTGACGATGTTGTTGGCGGCGATGCGCCGCGAGCGCTCCTCGGGTGGACCGCTGGTCTGCAGGATCGCATAGAGCGGCACGACGAACATACCGGCCGCGAAGGCGATCATGAACAGGTCGAAGAGGATACGGATCGCCCCGCCGGAGCTGGCGAAGCTGCGCCAGTCGGACACCGCCGCGGCCGGCATGTAGAGGCTGGTCGATACCCACAAATCGATCATGAAAGCCGCGAGGATCAGGGCGGAGATGGGCACATAGCGGCCGGAAATCTCGCCCTTCAGCAGCTTGTTGACCGTCACCGAGCCCAAAGCGACCGCGACCGAGAAAACGATCAGGAACAGGTTGGCGACGCTCGGGTCGCCGCGCAGCACGCCGTCCACCAAAGGCGTGAATTGCGAGAGCATGACCGCGCCGACCGCGAAGAACCAGCTGATCCCCAGGATGCACAGCCACACGCCTTCGCCGTTGCGCGCGACGCCCATGATCTTGCGCGTCGCGCGGATCGGATTGGCGTCGATCCTGAGCCCCGGCACCGCCGACGGCGCCGCCGGAATCGCCAGCGCGACGACATAGCCGGCCAGCGCCAGGCCCATCGCGGTCAGCCCCGCTTCCCACGGCGCGATCAGCCCGGCCATCAGCTGACCGGACAGGATCGCGAGGAACGTCCCGGCCTCGATCAGTCCGGTGCCGCCCAGCACCTCCTCTTCGCGGAGGTGCTGCGGGATGATCGCATATTTGGCCGGGCCGAAGATGGTCGAATGGCAGCCCATCAGGAACAGGGCGCCGAGCAGCAAAGGGATCGACTGTACCCAGAAGCCGGCGAGGCCGAGGCCCATGATTCCGATTTCGGCGAGCTTCACCAGCCGGATCAGCCGCGCCTTGTCCCACGCGTCCGACAATTCGCCCGCAATCGCGCCGAACAGGAAATAGGGCAAAGTGAAGAGCCCGGTCGCGACCAGCGCCAGCATCGCCGCTTCGTCCGGCCGCCCCGCATGCACCGTGTAGGTGGCCAGGAACAGCAGAGCGAATTTGAACAGATTGTCGTTGAACGCGGTCAGGAACTGCACCGCGAACAAGGGCCCGAGGCGGCGCGTGCC
>JBBSLM010000039.1:0-11576 GCA_038255245.1 Sphingomonadales bacterium | reverse complement strand
GCGCGGCGAATGGCGCGATAGACGAGTTCGCGCACGGCCCGGCGATCGCCCGAGCCGGCATAGCGCCGCTCCTTGAAATAGCGCGCAATCAGCGTGTCGGCCGCGCCGCCGCTGCCGCGCGCGCCGTCAATGATCAGGTCGAGCAGTTCGATCGCCGCTTGTGCGCGTGCCGCCGGAGTCATGACTCAGGCCGGGTAATTGGGGGCCTCGCGGGTGATCGCGACATCGTGAACATGACTTTCCTTCAGGCCGGCGTTGGTGATGCGCACGAAGCGCGCCTTTCTAAGGTCGGTCAACGTCGCCGAACCGGTATAGCCCATCGCCGCCTTCACGCCGCCGACAAGCTGATGGATTACGTCCCGCGCGGGCCCCTTGAACGCGACCTGGCCCTCGATCCCTTCCGGCACCAGTTTCAGTTCGTCCTGAATGTCCTGTTGGAAATAGCGATCTGCCGAGCCGCGCGCCATCGCCCCGACGCTGCCCATGCCGCGATAGGATTTGTAGGCACGGCCCTGGTAGAGGAAAGTCTCGCCGGGTGCCTCTTCGGTGCCAGCCAGCAGCGAACCGATCATTACCGCCGACGCGCCGCCGGCGAGCGCCTTGGCCAGATCGCCCGAAGTGCGCAGGCCGCCATCGCCGATGATCGGCGTGCCGGATTTGTCGGCTTCCTCGGCCGCGTCCATGATCGCGGTCAGCTGCGGCACGCCGACGCCCGCGATCACCCGCGTGGTGCAGATCGAGCCGGGGCCGATCCCGACCTTCACCGCGTCCGCCCCTGCCCCGATCAGCGCCTTGGCGGCTTCGGCGGTGGCGATATTGCCGGCGACGACCTGCACGGCATTGGACAGGCGCTTGATCCGCTCGACCGCGAGCGCGACATCGCGATTGTGGCCGTGGGCGGTGTCGATCACGATCAAATCGCATTCGGCGTCGATCAAGGCTTCGCTGCGCGCGAAGCCCTTATCGCCGACCGTAGTCGCGGCAGCCACGCGCAGGCGGCCGGTCTCGTCCTTGGTCGCCGACGGATAGGTCACGGCCTTCTCGATATCCTTGACCGTGATCAGGCCGATGCAACGGTCCGCCTCATCGACGACAATGAGTTTTTCGATCCGGCGCTGGTGCAACAGCCGGCGCGCTTCGTCCTGGGTGACGCCGGGACGGACGGTGGCGAGATTGTCGGCTGTCATCAGCTCGGAAACTGGCTGGGCCGGATTCTCGGCGAAGCGCACGTCGCGATTGGTGATGATCCCGGCCAGCCGCCCGTCAGCCTCGGTCACCGGAATGCCGGAGATGCGGTGACGCTTCATCAGGGCGAGGACATCGGCCAAGGTGCAGTTCGGCGTGACCGTGATCGGGTTCACCACCATGCCGCTTTCGAAGCGCTTCACGGCGCGCACCGCGGCGGCCTGCTCGTCCGGCTCCATATTGCGGTGGAGCACGCCCAGCCCGCCCATCTGCGCCATCAGGATCGCCATGTCGGCTTCGGTCACCGTGTCCATGGCGGACGACAGGATCGGGATGTTCAGCGCAATCCCGCGCGTGACGCGGGTGCTGGTGTCGGCCTGGCTGGGCACGATGGAAGAGGCGGCTGGCTGCAGCAGCACGTCGTCGAAGGTAAGGCCCAGGCGGATGTCCATCACTGGGCACTCCCTTCGGCGGTTGGTGTCGGAAATTGCGCCGGATCGGCAAAGGCCCGCGCCAGCGCCACGAGCAGATTGGCATCCTCGACCGCGCCGCCATATTCGATCGGCCGCGAAAGATCGTCGTCCGGCTTGTGATAGGGGCCGGCCAGGAAGGCGCGCAGCAGGTTCATGTCCGACGCGTTGCCGACCGCCATGACGGTGGGGATGCCGTTGCGGGTCAGCGCCCAGCCGTCCTGGCGCGTCGCCATGATGTCGGCCTCGCGGTCCACGTCGAGACGGCGGCCGAGGCCGATGGCGATGCGCCCGATGAGCGTGTGCATCTCCGGCGTGCCGCCGATCACTGCAACCGGCGTGCCGGCGGGCGCGATCGCCATCGTATCGACGTTGAAGCCCGCCACGATCGAGCCGCGCGGGGCCGGCGGGTTGCGGGCAAAAGCCTCGGCGCCGAGCAGGCCCATTTCCTCGGCGGTGGTGGCGAGGATCAAAATGTCGCGCGGCGCGCGCGGCCCGGCCGAAAGGCGCCCGGCCGCTTCGATCAAAGTGGCGATGCCGCTCGCATTGTCGACGGCGCCGTTGCAAATCCTGTCCGCTTCGCCCTCGGGCCGGCAGATGCCCAGATGATCCCAATGGCCGAGCAGGACGATGCTCTCGCCGCTCTGGCCGGAACCGCGGATGCGGCCGACGACATTGTTGGAGGTGAAACGGCGCAATTCGGTCGTCACCTGAATATCGGCGCGAACCGGCAGGGTGATCGAACGGAAAGACGAGCCAGGTTGATCGTTCAGCAGCCGCTCGATGTCTTGCCCAGCCCCGCGCAGCAACGCGGTCGCGCCTTCCCAGGAGATTGCGCCATAGGCATCCGGCATGTCCGGGTCGTCCAGCTGCACCGAGCCGCCGGTGGCAAAGCGGCGGACCTGCGCCCAGGGCAAATCGGGCCCGACAATGCCGATCACGGCGCGCGCGCCCGCGGCTCTCACCGCCTTGATCCGCTGCGTGAAGCTTGGAAAGCCTTCGACCTCCGGGCCTTCGTACATGATCAACGCAACCGCCCCGGCGAAGTCGGCACCCGCGAGTTGATTTATGCCGCGCTCCGGCATTACCGCGCCGTGCCCTGCGAAGATGACATTTGCATCGTCGATTGTCGCGTTCGCAGCGCGGCCGGTCAGCACCAGTGCGTCTGCGGGAACGGTGATCGGCCGTGCTTGCCGAATCCAGCGAACTTCGTTTCGCGATGCGCCCCGCTCGACCAAAGCGACGGGTTGCAGCCAATTCCCCTCGGCCGCGGCCGGCTCGACACCGCGCGCGGTCAGTTCGCGGACGATATAGTCGGTGGTGAGCTGCTCCCCCGCCGTGCCCGGCTTGCGGCCTTCGAAGCGATCGTCCGCCAGCACGTTCACGTGGGCGCTGAGATTTGCTTCGGTGATCTGCCCGGTCTGGGCGAGTGCGGCTCCGGACATGCCGAGCGCGAGCAGGGAAATGGCGAGACGGGTGAATCGGCGTGACATGGCGCCGCTTAGCGAAAGCGGCGTCAGGCTGGCAAGCAAAGCCGCGCCGGCTGTGGCCTAGCGCCGCGCCCGGGCGAGCAGGCGACGCGCCTGAGCGACGTGCATCTCCTCGATCATCCGCCCGTCATGCCGCTGCGCGCCGCCGCTTGCCGCCTCGACCAAAGCGGTCGCGGCTTCCAACTCAGCTTCGGAGGGAGAAAAGATGCGGTTTACCGTGTCGATCTGGCTGGGATGGATGACGGACTTTCCGTCGAAGCCGTAGCGCCTCCCCTCATCTGCTTCTGCGGCGAGACCGGCATCGTTCTCGAGCCGGTTGTAGACGCCGTCAAACGCCGGGATTCTCGCCGCGCGGGCGGCGAGGAGGGTGCGCTGAAGCGACAGCACCAGGCCCGCCCGGCCGGAATCCGTCGGGATGCCGAGGTCGGCGGAAAGGTCGTTGGTGCCCGCGATCAACCCGGCGCAGGCCGCCGCAAGCTCGCCGACGCCCAGCACCGCCGCGGCCGTTTCGACCATCGCGATCACCGGCCGTTCGCACACTGCCTTGGTGTCATGAATGTCCTTGGGCGTCTCCGCCTTGGGGAGGATGACATAGGGCACGTGCGCCTGGCGCGCGGCGAGCATGTCGGAGCCGTGGTGCGGGCTTCCCACCGCGTTGATCCGGATCGCGGTGACACGCCCGTCAAAACCATGCAGCGCCGCCGCGACGGCCTGATCGCGGGCCATCGCCTTATCCTCTTCCCGCACCGCATCTTCGAGATCGAGAATGACCATATCCGCCGGCAGGTTGCGCGCCTTTTCGATCGCCCGCGCGTTCGAAGCGGGGAGGAACAACAGGCTGCGGCACAGGCGCAGATCGGCGTTGGTCATGGCATTGTCTCGCAAGATGGATCCGCGCGGCCTAGCCGGAATCGGCAGCCATCCTCAAGCAAGTCACAGCCCTGCCACGATTAAAGCCCGGTTCAGCGGGGCGAGACTAGCAAGCTTTCGGGTTCACGGATAAGAGCCGCCGCGTTTCCCGCTTTCCCCGTGCAAGCGGTTGGTTACCATGGCTCGACGATTCCTCAGGAGACGTTTCACGATGACGAAGTTCAAGGCGACGACCCTTGGGGTGCTGATGAGCAGCGGTGCGCTGATCGCCGCAACGCCGGCGATTGCGCAACAGACGACCACTGGAACACAGCCGGGCCGGACCCAGCCGCGGCCCGCCGCCCAACCCGCCGAAACGGCTCAGCCGGCCGCCCAGCGCCGCTACAATCTGTCGCGCGCCGAGCAGGCGGCGATCAACCCGCTGCTGGCCGCCAACATTGCCGCCAACAACGCTGGAGCGGCGGCAAACTGGGCGGGTGTTCAGGCTTTGCTGCCAGCCGCGCAGGCGGCGGCGCGCGGCGTCGATGCGCGCTATCTCATTGCCCGCGTCCAGCTGTCGATCGCGATTGGCACCAATAGTCTTGAGGGACAGGAAGCGGCGCTGACCGCGTTGATCGCCAATACGTCGACGCCGGCCGCGGAAGCAGTGAATTACCGCAACGCGCAGGGCGGGATCCTCAACCGGCGCGCGGAGCAGGCGTTCCAGGCGAATGATTTTGCGACGGCGGAACGGCTTTACCGTCAGTTGCTGCAAGCCAGCCCGGGCGACACCCGGCTCCAGGCCAATTTACGGATCGTGCAGGAGCGGAGCGGCAACACCGCCGGCGTGCTCGAGGGTGTGAACGAAGCAATCCGCACGGCGGAAGCCGCGGGCGGCCGCGCGACCGAAGATCTCTATCAGCGCGCCTGGCAGGTTCCCCATGCCGCCGGCCAGCGCTCCGCGGCGATTGCCGGTCTCCAGCGTCTGCTGACGGCCTATCCCACACCGGCCAATTGGCGCCGTGCGGTGGACGTCTTGCGTGAGCGCGAGAATAATGACGTCCAATATCTGATCGACATCTATCGCCTCGGGCGGATTGCCAATGTCGTTCAGAGGGGTGAATTCGGCCCGCTTGCCGCTACCCTCATCCAGGCGTCCTATTATGGCGAGGCCAAGGGGCTGCTCGATGCCGGCATTGCGGCCGGGACGATCACCGCCGGACAGGCGGATGTGAGCCCGGTCCTGACCCAGATCCGTGATCGCCTTGCCCAGGATCAGGCCGGGCTGGCGGCGGAAATCCGGGAGGCACGCGGCTCCGGATCGGCGCGTCAGGCGCGAAATGTGGCCGATGCGCTTTATGGCTATGGCCGATATGCCGAGGCGGCCGAACTGTATCGGGTCGCGCTGACCAAGGGCGGCGAGGATGCCAATTTGCTCAACGTCCGGATCGGCGCTTCGCTGGCGATGGCCGGTCAACGCGCCGAGGCGGAAACCGCTTTGCGCGCGGTCACCGGTACCCGCAGCGAAATCGCGGCCTTCTGGTTGACCTGGCTGAGCAGCCGACAGGGTTGAACGACTTGACAAGGGGCGCCGCGCAGCTTGCGGCGCCCCTTCTTTTCATCAATGTGTCGAGTACGTGATGTTCGGGAGTATAGATTAATGACGAAGTTCGGGATCGGTGTAGCCGCAGTGACGATGGCGGCCCTGGGCCCGGCGGTCGCGCTCGCGCAGCCTCGCCCCACGGCAGTGCCCGCGGCGATCAGCCTGACCCCGGCCGAACGGGCCGCGCTGGCCCCGGTGCACCAGGCGGTCGAAGCCAGCAATTGGGCCCTGGCCACGTCCTTGATCCCGGCGGCCCGGACGGCGGCACGAAGCGCCGACTCCCGCTACGTTCTCGCGCGGCTTGAACTCGCCGTCGCGGTGGGAACGGGCAATCGCGTGGCCCACAGCGCGGCGATCGACAGCATCATGAACAGTCGCCGCGCGCCGGTGGACGAGCAGGTCGCGTTGCTGCGGCAGCAGGCCAGCATCGCCTATGACACCGGCAATCTGAACGACGCGGACGGCTTGCTCAATCGCGCGATTGCTTTGGCCCCGAACGATTCCGAGGCGCTGAGCATGCTCGCGCAACTGGAGCGCAACCGGAACCGGGCAGTCGAGGCGCTCGGCCTGTTTCAGCGGGCATCGCGCGCGGCGCTCGCCGAGGGGCGGGCCTTGCCGGAAAGCCGCTACAAGCTCGCGCTCGCCATGGCCGAGCAAGTTGGCCAGCGCGGCGTCGCGATGGAACTCGCGCGTAGCTTCATCGCCGCTTATCCCACGCCGGGGAACTGGCGCGATGTGCTGATCATCTTTCGCACGCTCGGCACGGTCGATGCGGCGCAGGTGGTCGATGCCTGGCGCCTCGCCCGGGCAACCGGTGCGCTGGCGGGCGAACGGGATTATATCGCCGCGGCGCAGGCGATGGACAGCGCCGGCTTCCCCGCCGAAGCCAAGGCGATCATCGATGAAGGCGTCGCACGCCGCATCCTGGGCGCCAGCAATCCGGCCGCGCGGACCGTGCTGACCGCGGTCGCGCCGCGCATCACGCGGGAGCGGGGCACGCTTGCCGCTCAGCTCGCCACGGCGAGAGCCGCGACCGCAACGGCGACGCAGGCCCGGACCGCGGCCGATGCTCATCTGTCGCATGGCCGCTATGCCGAGGCGGCCGAGCTGTACCGGCTGGCGCTGACCCGGGTTGGCGAGGATGCCGGGCTGCTCAACACCCGGCTGGGCATTGCGCTGGCCATGGCCGGCCAGCGGGCAGAGGCCGAGGCCGCGATCCGCATCGTCGTCGGGCCCTATGCCGAGATCGCCGCGTTGTGGGCCGTCTGGGGGGTCAATCGCGAAGTCTGAGTCCGCGACCGTCCCGTAATGCAACGGCGCGGTGAGCCCGCTCTTTCGCGGCACGGAGACAGAAGGTAACGTCGCTCCCGGACGCAGCCGTTCGGATGGGATTTCAAGCGCATGCGCTTCGACGACATGATCGCGACAGTGCTGGAGCGTCCCTCCCGGCGAACCGATCAACGCGTCGCGCAATGGCGGCAGCTGGTCGATCTGCTCGCGCAGGGGCGCGACGGCGGGGCGACCGAGCAAGTCACGCTCGCTTATGCTTTTTTGCGCCGCCATCGTGAGGAGGTGCCGGTTGCGGTGCGCGAGCGGACGGCGGCGGCACTCGCCGGCCTCAGGATCGATCCGCGATTGATCGCTTTGTTCGGCGAGGATCAGTCCGGCGTCGGCGCGGCGATGCTGCGCGGCGCGCGGCTCGACGCCGATGAATGGATCGAATTGCTGCCAGCGCTCAGCCCGACCGGGCGCGCGATCCTCCGCCACCGGCGCGATTTGCCCGATACGGTCACGCGCGCCCTTCTTTCGTTCGGGCCGAGCGATTTCGTCATCGAAGGCGCGGTTGCCGACAATGTGCAAACTCCCGCCGAAGCCGTCATCACCACGCCCCCCGTGGAGGGACCGAGCCAGATCCGCGAACTGGTACAGCGGATCGAGGCGTTTCAGAAGCATCGGGAAGATGCCGGCGCCCCCGACACCGCCGCGCCGGTCGAGGAATTCCGCTGGGAGACGGGTCCCGAAGGCGTCATCCTGTGGGTCGATGGTGCGCCGCGCGGGCCTTTGGTTGGGCAAAGTATCGCCGCGATCGGCAGCAGCGGCCATTATGGCGTCGATGGCCAGGCCTCGGGCGCCTTCCACAAGCGCGCGCCGTTCCGCGACGCCCGCTTCGCCGTGGCGGGCGAAGGCGCGGCGAGCGGCCATTGGCGGATTTCCGGCGTCCCCTATTTCGACATGAGCCGTGGCAATTTCCGCGGCTATCGCGGCACCGCCCGCCGCCCGCGCTTCGACGAGGTCGCGCCGACGGTGGCGGATGAGCAAAGCCTGGGCCTGTTCGGCGCGAATCTCGCGCCGGATTCGCTGCGCCAGCTGATCCACGAGCTGCGCACGCCCCTGAACGCGATCATCGGCTTCGCCGAGCTGATCGAAGGGCAATATATGGGGCCCGCCGGCAGCAATTATCGCGGCCGCGCGGCCGGCATCGTGAGCCAGGCGCAGCGGCTGCTCGGCGCGGTGGATGATCTCGACACCGCCGCGCGGATCGAGACCAGCCGCCTCGATTTGCAGCCCGGCCAGCTCGACGCGGCTGCTTTGCTCACTCGTTTGCATCAGACCTGCGAGCGTGAGGCGGGCGAGCATGGCGCGCGCATCGCGCTGCGGATCGATCCGGACCTGCCCCCCGCGGCGATCGAGGCGAATGCGGCCGAGCGGATGTTCTCCCGCCTGCTCGCCGCGACGATCGGGCTGGCCAGGCCTGGCGAAACGATCGAAGCGGCGCTGCAAGTCGGCGCGACGGCGCTGGAACTCGTCGTGGGCCGGCCCGAGGCGATTGCCGGGCTCGAGGAAACGCAATTGCTCCATCCGGGCTACACGCCGGAAGGCGACTGGCCCGGCGCCCCTGCCCTGGGCCTGGGTTTCGCGCTCCGGCTGGTCCGCAAGCTGGCGGAGGCGGCGGGCGGTGGCCTAGCCATTCACGAAGAGCATTTCGTGCTCACGGTCCCCGCGGCGAAATTGCCCGACAGAATCGGCCAGGACGAGGGCACCGCCTGACACTGGCGCCCGCCTTCGCGCTTCGCTAGACGAAGCGGCGGCGGGGCCTGTAGCTCAACGGTTAGAGCTGGCCGCTCATAACGGCTAGGTTGGGGGTTCGAGTCCCTCCGGGCCCACCAGCCTTCGCTAAAGCTACGGCTGGCAAGCCGGGGCTTTAGGGAAGGCTGTCCGCCCTAGCCTTGGCGTAGGTGGACACCGACCCTGCCTTTCCCTTTCCCTCGCGAATGAGTAGCGCATCCATCATGGCGACGATGAAGACATTCGATTGGGCCGATCCGTTCGGCCTCGATGAGCAACTCAGCGACGAAGAGCGGATGGTGCGCGACACCGCCGAAGCTTACGCGCAGGACAAATTGCTGCCGCGCGTGACCGACGCCTATCTGAACGAGACGTTCGATCGCGCGATCATGAGCGAGATGGGCGAACTCGGCCTGATCGGCGCGACGATCGCCCCCGAATATGGCGGCGCGGGGCTCAATTACGTGAGCTACGGCCTGATCGCGCGCGCGGTGGAACGGGTGGACAGCGGCTACCGCTCCGCCATGTCGGTGCAGTCGAGCCTCGTCATGCACCCGATCAACGCTTATGGCTCGGAAGAGCAGAAGCGCAAATATCTGCCCAAGCTCGCGAGCGGCGAATGGGTCGGCTGTTTCGGCCTGACCGAGCCGGACGCGGGCTCCGATCCCGGCGGGATGCGCACCCGCGCGACCAAGGTCGATGGCGGCTACCTGATATCCGGCGCCAAGATGTGGATCACCAATTCGCCGATTGCCGACGTGTTCGTCGTCTGGGCGAAATCGGAAGCGCATGGCGGCAAGATCAGGGGCTTCGTGCTCGAAAAGGGCATGAAGGGCCTCAGCGCGCCCAAGATCGAGGGCAAGCTGAGCCTGCGCGCGTCGATCACCGGCGAGATCGTCATGGACGAGGTCGAGGTCGGCGAAGACGCGCTTCTGCCCAACGTGGAGGGGCTGAAGGGTCCGTTCGGCTGCCTCAATCGCGCCCGCTACGGCATCGGCTGGGGCTCGATGGGGGCGGCGGAGGCCTGCTACCACGCCGCGCGCAGCTACACCCTGGACCGCAAGCAGTTCGGGCGCCCGCTGGCGTCGAACCAACTCGTGCAGCTGAAGCTCGCCAACATGATCACCGAGATCACGCTCGGCCTGCAGGCGGCGCTGCGGGTCGGCCGCCGCTTCGACGCGGGCGATCTGATCCCGGAGACGATCAGCATGATCAAGCGCAACAATTGCGGCAAGGCGCTGGAGATCGCGCGTATTGCCCGCGACATGCATGGCGGCAACGGCATTTCAGCCGAATTCCACGTCATGCGCCATGCCGCTAATCTGGAGACGGTGAACACCTACGAGGGCACGCACGATGTGCACGCCTTGATCCTGGGCCGTGCGATCACCGGCATCCCCGCCTTTTAAATGGACCAGCCACTCGCCGGCCTGAAAGTGCTCGAACTGGCTCGCATCCTGGCGGGACCGTGGGCGGGGCAATTGCTGGCGGACCTGGGTGCCGAGGTGATCAAGGTCGAGCGGGCCGGCGTTGGCGACGATACGCGGCAATGGGGGCCGCCCTTCGCGGCCGATGGCGCCGCGGCCTATTTCCACGCCTGCAATCGCGGCAAAAGCTCCGTGGCGGTCGATTTTGAAAGTGAAGACGGCCTCGCACAAGTTCGCAGCCTGGCGGCCGAAGCCGATGTGATCATTGAGAATTTCAAAGTCGATGGCCTCAAGCGCTTCGGCCTCGATTATGACAGCGTCAGCGCCGCCAATCCGGGCGTGGTCTATTGCTCAATCACCGGCTTCGGCCAGACCGGACCCTATGCGTCGCGCGCAGGCTATGATTTCATCATCCAGGGCATGGGCGGCATCATGTCGCTGACCGGCGAGCCGGACGGGCCGCCGCAAAAGGCCGGGGTCGCCTATGCGGATATCTTTACCGGCGTCTATGCGACCGTTGGCATTCTCGCGGCGCTGCGCGAGCGCGACCGGACCGGCCGGGGCGCGCATATCGACATGGCCTTGCTCGATACCCAGGTCTCCGTGCTGGGCAATCAGGCGCTGAACTATCTGGTCTCTGGAAAGGCGCCCCACCGTATGGGGAACGGACATGTCAATCTGGTTCCCTATCAATCCTTTAGTGCCAGAGGCGGAGAGCTGATTATAGCGGTTGGCAATGACCGCCAGTTCGCGCGGCTGTGCGGCATCATTGGCCTCGCAGGATTGGCGACCGACGCGCGCTTCGCGACCAATCCGGCGCGCGTGACCAACCGCGCAATCCTCATCCCGCTGCTCGAAGCGGCGATCGCGGAACAGGATCGCACATCACTGGCCGAAGCAATCGAGGCGGCTGGGATCCCCGCAGGACCGATCAACAGCGTCGATCAGGTTTTCGCCGATCCGCAGGTCCAAGCCCGCGGGCTGCGCATCGATCCCGAAGGCATGGCCGGCGTGGCAAGCCCGATCGTCATCGACGGCACCAGGCAAGCGGCGGGGACGGCGAGCCCAGCGCTGGGGAAAGGCGCGCAGACCTTCCAGCGGTCTTGACGGACGCTGTGTTAGCTGGGTAGGGACCGCGATCTTTTTCCTATTCAGTCCGGGGACTTGTGATGAAGTTGTTGATCGCCGCTCTAGCTTCTCTCGCGCTCGCAATGCCTGTCGCCGCACAGGACAGAGGCCCCGGCGACGCGGGTAGCCGGGTTTCCACCGGACAGGTGGTTCCCGAGGGCACGTGCACGCGCGGAGAAGCGGTCAATGGCGAGCGTTGCGTCTGCCGCCGCCTGGCGGAATCGGCCAGCCGGCTGGCGGCCCGCACCGTTTGCCGGACGGTCAGCGGTTGGCGTCAGTGGGAACGCGAAACGCGCTGATCCTCCGGGCCGCGCGGCCTGGCTCAGTTGCGCCTGAAAAGCTGGATCGGCGAACCTTT
>JBBSLM010000038.1:0-11741 GCA_038255245.1 Sphingomonadales bacterium | reverse complement strand
GGCCTCACGAACCTGCATCGCATCCTAGTGCGGAACGGCGGCCATGACCTGTTCGAGGCGCATCCGGACGTTCCGGCGCTGCTGACCGCCTTCTTCCGCGGCGAGCCGATCACCCGGACTGAATTGATGCTGCCGGCGCTTGCCGCACCCTAGGCGGGCTGGTCGGGGGCAGTCTGGCTCTGCGGTAAGGGCGGCAGGTAGATCGAATCCGAATAGATCGAGCTGTTCGCCGACATCTGCACCGCCGCGGAGGCATTGATGTCGGCCAGCCGCTTGATGTGGTCGTAGATCGACGCGCCGAGGAACAGGATGGTGCCGAAGAAGAAGCCCATCAGCCCGCCGACGACGAAGATCACGCCCTTCAATTCGCCGACCGAGCTTTTCAGCGCCAGCAGGCGAATCTCGTTCGCGTCCATCAGGTTCAGGCCGATGATCAGGCCGACGATCCCGGCCACGAAAAACAGGCCGCCCATGCTGCGCACGAAGATCGACATCATCGTTTCCTTCCCATTTGCCTGTGTAGGCGGAAACTGCGCCAGCAGCGGCTCATAAAACTCAAACGTCGTCCGGCAAAATTTTCTCGTCGAACATTTTGCCTGAATCGGCGACCTTGTGAAGCTTCCACGCGAGCCAGGCGGAAATCACGCACATCGCCGCGGCGAAGATGAGCTGGGGCAGGGTGGCCACGCCGAGCAGCGACAGGCCGACCGAGATCAGCGAGCCCACCACCATGGCGAGCGCGTTGACGATGTTGTTCGCGGCGATCGTCCGCGACGCTTCGCCGCGCTTCACCGCCGTCGTCAGGAAGGCGTAGAGTGGCACCACGAACATGCCGCCGCCGGCGGCGATGCCGAGCAGGAAAAGCAGCAGGAATGGGGTCGCCGGCTGCGCCAGGAATTCCCAGATCTGGTAATAAGTGCCTTCCGGCGCCGGGGTCCAGCCGAGCGCGACCTGCTGGAAGCCGATGATGCAGGCGCCCATGCCGAGCACCGACGGCGCGGCCCATTTGGCCGACACCTCGCCCTTCAGCATGCGGTTGATCAGCACCGCGCCGATCGACACGCCGATCGAAAAGACGCCGAGGAAGACGCTGGCGACTTCCTTGCCGGAGGTGAGCACATTCTTCACCAGCGGCGGAAAGAGGATGAACAGCACCGCGCCGATCGTCCAGAAGAAGGAAATGGCGATGATCGCCATCACCAGGCGCGGCACATGCAACGTCGCGTTGACCAGCCGGATGGAGGAACGCAGCACGTTCCAGTCGATCCGGTGGCCGCTCTCGAATGGCGGCGCGTCGGGGATTTTCAGGCTCATCCAATAGCCGACGAGGGCGATCGCCAGCACCGAGATCGCCGCAGCCGGAACCGAGATGATGCCCGACAGGATCGTGCCGGCGAGGATGGCGAGATAGGTCCCAGCCTCCATCAGTCCGGTGCCGGCGAGAATTTCGTCGCGCTTCAGATGCTGCGGCAGGATCGCATATTTGATCGGGCCGAAGAAGGTCGAATGGACGCCCATCGCGAACAGAGCGAGCAGCATCAGCACGATCGGCATCCAGGTCGACCAGACGTCGTGGCGCCCGCCCTGGATGGCCCAGAGCGCCAGCATCAGCCCCGCGGCGCCGACCACCATGATCGCAATCTCGCATATCTTCACGATGCGGATGATGCGCGCCTTGTCATAGGCATCGGCCAGCTGGCCCGACAAAGCGGAGAGGGTCACGAAGGGGATGGTGAAGATGCCGGTCGCGAGCGCGCTGAACCAGGTCTCCGCATGCTCGTTGCTCATCACCTGATAGACGACGAACAGCACCATCGCATTCTTGTAGAGATTGTCGTTGAACGCATTCAGGAATTGGGTCGCGAAGACCGGCCCGAAGCGCTTCTCTCTTACCAGGTGCAGACCGAGTTGCCGGCTGAAGCTCATGATCGGGGTAACGCCACAAATGCAAAGGCGACGCGCACGGAGGGGATGGGCATTGAGACCTTTCGAACCGTCCGGCGGACGCGCAGGCATAGCGAAAGGCAGGGCGGCGGCACAAGGCTTTGAGCATCCCGCCCGAACGTCACCCCGGACTTGATCCGGGGTCCACCTGCTTCTTGATCGAGCGCAAGGCAGGTGGATGCCGGATCAAGTCCGGCATGACGACATCTGTTGGGTTCGTTAAAGCAGCAATATGCTGACCCTTCCCAACCTCCTCACCCTCTCCCGCATCGTCGCGGTGCCCTTCCTCGTGGCCTTGCTCTGGGTGCCGGACGCGACCCGCTACGCCTTCGCCTTCGCGCTCTACGCCTTGATCGGCATCACCGATTATTTCGACGGCTGGCTGGCGCGCAAGATGGACAGCGCGTCGAAGCTGGGCGCCTTCCTCGATCCCATCGCCGACAAGATCCTGGTCGCGGCGGTGCTGCTGATGCTGTGCGCGGTGCAGGTGATCGCCGGCTGGCATCTGATCGCGGCGCTGATCATCCTGCTGCGCGAGATCATGGTGTCGGGTTTGCGCGAGTATCTCGCGGGCAGCCAGGTTTCGGTCCCCGTCAGCCGCCTCGCCAAATGGAAGACGACCTTCCAGATGATGGCGCTGGGCGCACTGATCCTCGCGGTGGCGACGCCTTCATGGCCGTGGATGGTCTGGGTCGGTCTCGGCAGCCTCTGGATCGCCGCTTTGCTGACCGTCGTCACCGGCTGGGACTATCTGCGCACGGGCCTCAAGCACATGCGCTGAGATGCGCTTGACATGGGCGAAAATCCCCCAATCGCCCTTTGACAAGTCTCCTATCCGAACCTATATCGCCGTCATCACCCCATTTGCCGGAACAGGATGTGCCGTCGCGCAGCGCATTCCACGTATAGGTCTATGGGGTTTCAGCCGCCCGAAGCTGCGTGTTCTTTTGTCCAGAAACCTGGCAGGAATCCGCGGCTTTTTGCGTCTGATGCGCCCTTCGATTTTGATACGAGGCGAACAATCCACATGGCGACTGCAGCTCCGGCGACCGAGACGCGTACTTCCGCGCCCAAGCGTATCCGCAAGATTTTCGGGAACATCCACGAAGTCAGCGAGATGCCGAACCTGATCGAGGTTCAGCGCGAATCCTATGAACATTTCCTGCGCTCGCGGCCGGCCGACGGCTATGTGTCGGGGCTGGAAAAGACGCTGCGCTCGGTCTTCCCGATTCGCGATTTCGCCGGCACCGCCGAACTCGATTTCGTCAATTACGAGCTGGAAGAGCCGAAGTACGACACGGACGAGTGCCGCCAGCGTGGCATGACCTATGCCGCGCCGATGCGCGTCACCTTGCGCCTGATCGTGTTCGAGGTGGATTCCGACACCGAGACCCGCTCCGTTTTGGATATCAAGGAGCAGGACGTCTACATGGGCGACATGCCGCTGATGACGAAGAACGGCACGTTCATCGTCAACGGCACCGAGCGCGTCATCGTCAGCCAGATGCACCGTTCGCCGGGTGTGCTGTTTGACCATGACCGCGGCAAGACCCACGCCAGCGGCAAATATCTCTTCGCCGCCCGCGTCATTCCGTATCGCGGCTCGTGGCTCGATTTCGAGTTCGACGCCAAGGACATCGTCAACGTCCGCATCGATCGCAAACGCAAGCTGCCGGTGACGGCGCTGCTGCACGCGCTTGGCCTCACGTCCGAGGAAATCCTCAACACCTTCTACAACCGCATGACCTATGTCCGCGGTCAGGGTGGCTGGCAGATCCCGTTCCAGGCCGAGAATTGGCGCGGCCAGAAGCCGATGTACGACGTGATCAACGCCGAGACCGGCGAGATCGTGTTCCCGGCGAGCCAGAAGATCACCCCGCGCGGCGCCAACAAGGCGGCCAAGGACGGGTTGAAGACTTTGCTCATTCCGACCGAAGAGATTTTCGGCCGCTACAGCGCCTATGACCTGGTCAACGACGCCACCGGCGAAATCTACATCGAGGCCGGCGACGAAGTCAGCCCGGAGAATCTCGAAAGCCTCGACAAGGCCGGGATCGACCGGCTCGAGCTGCTCGACATCGACCACGTCTCGACCGGCGCGTGGATGCGCAACACGCTGAAGGCGGACAAGTCGGAGGATCGCGACAGCGCCCTTTCCGACATTTACCGCGTCATGCGCCCGGGCGAGCCGCCGACGAAGGAGACGGCCGAGTCGCTCTTCTTCGGGCTGTTCTTCGATTCCGAGCGCTACGACCTCAGCGCGGTCGGCCGCGTGAAGCTGAACATGCGCCTCGCGCTCGACGCCGAGGACACGGTCACCACCCTGCGCACCGAGGATCTCGTCGCGGTCATCAAGGAACTGGTCGGCCTGAAGGACGGCAAGGGCGAGATCGACGACATCGACAATCTCGGCAACCGCCGCGTGCGTTCGGTCGGCGAGCTGCTGGAAAACCAGTATCGCGTCGGGCTGCTGCGCATGGAGCGCGCCGTGAAGGAGCGCATGTCGAGCGTCGACGTGTCCACCGTCATGCCGAACGATTTGATCAACGCGAAGCCGGCGGTCGCCGCGGTGCGTGAATTCTTCGGCTCGTCGCAGCTGTCGCAGTTCATGGATCAGACCAACCCGCTCAGCGAAGTGACCAACAAGCGCCGCGTCACCGCGCTCGGGCCGGGCGGCCTGACCCGTGAGCGCGCCGGCTTCGAAGTCCGCGACGTCCATCCGACCCATTATGGCCGCATCTGCCCGATCGAGACGCCCGAAGGCCCGAACATCGGCCTGATCAACTCGCTCGCCACCTTCGCGCGGGTGAACAAATATGGCTTCATCGAAACGCCGTACCGCAAGGTCATCGACCACAAGGTGACCGACGAGGTCGTCTATCTGTCGGCGATGGAAGAGCAGAAGCATACGGTCGCACAGGCCAATGCCGAGCTGCTGGAAGACAAGAGCTTTGGCGAGGAAATCGTTTCCTCGCGCCGGGCCGGCGACTTCCTGATGGCGCCGCGCGATCAGATCACCCTGATGGACGTCAGCCCCAAGCAGCTGGTGTCGGTCGCGGCCTCGCTGATCCCTTTCCTGGAAAACGATGACGCCAACCGCGCGCTGATGGGCTCGAACATGCAGCGTCAGGCCGTGCCGTTGATCCGCGCCGAGGCGCCGTTCGTCGGCACCGGCATGGAAGAGACGGTCGCGCGCGATTCCGGCGCGGCGATCGCCGCCCGCCGGACCGGCGTGGTCGACCAGGTCGACGCCGCCCGCATCGTCGTACGCGCCACGGACGAGGTCGAAGCCGGCAAGTCCGGCGTCGATATCTACACGCTGATGAAGTTCCAGCGCTCCAACCAGAATACCTGCATCAACCAGCGTCCGCTGGTGAAGAAGGGCGATCTGGTGACCAAGGGCGCGGTGATCGCGGACGGTCCCTCGACCGATCTCGGCGAGCTGGCGCTGGGCCGCAACAGCCTCGTCGCGTTCATGCCGTGGAACGGCTATAATTATGAGGATTCGATCCTCATCAGCGAGCGTATCGTCAAGGACGACGTCTTCACCTCGATCCACATCGAGGAATTCGAAGTCATGGCCCGCGACACCAAGCTGGGGCCGGAAGACATCACCCGCGACATTCCGAACGTCGGCGAGGAAGCCCTGCGCAACCTCGACGAGGCGGGCATCGTCTATATCGGCGCCGAAGTGGAGCCGGGCGATATCCTGGCCGGCAAGATCACGCCGAAGGGCGAGAGCCCGATGACGCCGGAGGAGAAACTGCTCCGCGCCATCTTCGGCGAAAAGGCGTCGGACGTGCGCGACACCTCGCTGCGGCTGCCGCCGGGCGTGTCCGGAACGGTCGTCGAGGTGCGGGTGTTCAACCGCCACGGCATCGACATCGACGACCGCACCCGCGCCATCCAGACCGAGGAGAAGGATCGCCTGAAGAAGGACGCGGCGGACGAACGCTCGATCCTGACGCGCTCGTCCTATGCGCGTCTGCGCGAAATGCTGATCGGCCAGATCGCCACCGCCGCGCCGAAGGGCGTGAAGAAGGGCGGGCAGATCGACGCCGAGATGATGGATTCGGTCGAGCCGTTCGAATGGTGGAAATTCGCGGTGAAGGACGATGCCGTCCAGGCCGATCTGGAAGCCGTCCGCGCGCAATATGAAGAAGCCGAGGGCGTCATCAAGGCGAAGCTGGACGATCGCGTCGAGAAGCTCGAGCGCGGCGACGAGCTGCCCCCGGGCGTGCTGAAGATGGTCAAGGTCTTCGTCGCGGTGAAGCGCAAGCTGCAGCCGGGCGACAAGATGGCCGGCCGTCACGGCAACAAGGGCGTCATTTCGCGCATCCTGCCGGTCGAGGACATGCCGTTCCTGGAGGACGGCACCCATGTCGATATCGTGCTCAATCCGCTGGGCGTGCCGTCGCGCATGAACGTCGGGCAGATTTTCGAGACCCACCTTGGCTGGGCCGCCCGCGGCCTCGGCCAGCAGGTCACCGACGCGCTCGAAAAATGGCGCGAGGATAATCCCGATCCCACCGCCGGCGTCGCGCCGGACGCGGTTCGCGAGCGGCTGCTCGAGATTTACGGCGACAATTACACCGCCGAGATCAAGGCGCGCAGCAGCGCCGAGATCGTCGAGCTGGCCGAGAATCTGAAGGGCGGCATTCCGATGGGCACCCCGGTGTTCGACGGCGCCAAGGAAGCCGATGTCGCGGCGATGTTGCGTCTGGCGGGTCTGGACGAGAGCGGGCAGGTCGTCCTGTTCGACGGCCGCACCGGCGACGCCTTCGACCGCAAGGTCACGGTCGGCTACATCTACATGCTGAAACTGCACCACCTGGTGGATGACAAGATCCACGCGCGTTCGATCGGGCCGTACAGCCTGGTCACCCAGCAGCCGCTGGGCGGCAAGGCGCAGTTCGGCGGACAGCGTTTCGGCGAGATGGAGGTGTGGGCGCTGCAGGCGTACGGTGCCGCCTACACGCTGCAGGAAATGCTGACGGTGAAGTCGGACGACGTGATCGGCCGCACCAAGGTCTACGAGGCGATCGTCAAGGGCGACGACACGTTCGAGGCCGGCATTCCGGAGAGCTTCAACGTGCTCGTCAAGGAAATGCGTTCGCTTGGCCTCAACGTGGAGCTGAACAGCCACGCGGTGGACGAGGACGGCTTCCTGGAAGCGGCTGAATAAGCGGATTTGGAGCGCTGCCTTCAGGGGCGGCGCTCATTTCCGCCCAGAGAATTGACCCCCCAGAGGGACTAAAACAGATGAACGAACTCACCAACTTCGCCAATCCGGTCGTCAAGCCGGAGACGTTCGACCAGATCAAGATCGGCATCGCCAGCCCGGAGAAGATCCGCAGCTGGTCGTTCGGCGAGATCAAGAAGCCTGAAACCATCAATTATCGCACGTTCAAGCCCGAGCGTGACGGCCTGTTCTGTGCGCGCATCTTCGGTCCGATCAAGGATTACGAATGCCTGTGCGGCAAGTATAAGCGCATGAAATATAAGGGTATCGTCTGCGAGAAGTGCGGCGTCGAGGTTACCGTCTCGAAGGTTCGCCGCGAGCGGATGGGCCATATCGAGCTGGCCGCCCCGGTCGCGCACATCTGGTTCCTGAAGTCGCTGCCGTCGCGCATCGGCTTGCTCCTCGATATGCAGCTCAAGCAGCTGGAGCGCGTGCTCTATTTCGAGAGCTATATCGTCACCGAGCCGGGCCTGACGCCGCTGGAGAAGTTCCAGCTGCTGACCGAGGATGAGCTCGAGAGCGCTCGCGACGAATATGGCGAGGACGCCTTCACCGCCGGCATTGGCGCCGAAGCGGTCAAGCAGATGCTGATCGACCTCGATCTGGAAGGCGAGAAAACGGCGCTGCTCGAAGAGCTGGCGGTCACCAAGTCGGAGCTGAAGCCCAAGAAGATCATCAAACGGCTGAAGGTCGTCGAGAGCTTCCTGGAATCAGGCAACCGTCCGGAGTGGATGATCCTGGACGTCGTTCCGGTCATTCCGCCCGAGCTGCGCCCGCTGGTGCCGCTCGACGGCGGCCGCTTCGCGACTTCGGATCTGAACGATCTGTATCGCCGCGTGATCAACCGCAACAACCGCCTGAAGCGCCTGATGGAGCTGCGCGCGCCGGACATCATCGTCCGCAACGAAAAGCGCATGCTGCAGGAAGCGGTCGACGCCTTGTTCGACAATGGCCGCCGCGGCCGCACGATCACCGGCGCCAACAAGCGTCCGCTCAAGTCGCTGTCCGACATGCTGAAGGGCAAGCAGGGCCGCTTCCGCCAGAATCTGCTCGGCAAGCGCGTCGACTATTCGGGCCGCTCGGTCATTGTGACCGGTCCCGAGCTGAAGCTGCACCAGTGCGGCCTGCCCAAGAAGATGGCGCTCGAGCTGTTCAAGCCGTTCATCTACTCGCGCCTCGACGCCAAGGGTCTCAGCATGACGCTGAAGCAGGCGAAGAAGTGGGTCGAGAAGGAGCGCAAGGAAGTGTGGGACATCCTCGATGAGGTGATCCGCGAGCATCCGGTGCTGCTGAACCGCGCGCCGACGCTCCACCGCCTGGGCATCCAGGCGTTCGAGCCGGTGCTGATCGAGGGCAAGGCGATCCAGCTTCACCCGTTGGTCTGCGCCGCTTTCAACGCCGATTTCGACGGCGATCAGATGGCCGTGCACGTGCCGCTGAGCCTCGAGGCGCAGCTGGAAGCGCGCGTGCTGATGATGTCGACCAACAACATCCTCTCGCCCGCCAACGGCAAGCCGATCATCGTGCCTTCACAGGACATGGTGCTGGGCCTCTATTATCTGTCGATGGAGCGCGAGGGCGAGCCGGGCGAAGGCTCGATGCTGGCGGACATGTCGGAAGTTCACCAGGCCCTGTTCGCCAAAGCGGTGACGCTGCACACGAAGATCGTGAGCCGCGTCCCGCAGACGGACGAGAAGGGCAAGACCTTCATGAAGCGCTTCGAGACGACGCCGGGCCGCATGCTGCTCGCCGAAACGCTGCCGAAGAGCCACAAGGTGCCGTTCGAAACCGTCAACCGCCTTCTCACCAAGAAGGATATCGGCGACGTGATCGACGAGGTCTATCGTCACACCGGCCAGAAGGACACGGTGCTGTTCGCCGACGCGATCATGCAGCTGGGCTTCCAGCACGCGTTCAAGGCCGGCATTTCGTTCGGCAAGGACGACATGATCATCCCGCCCGAAAAGGTGACGATGGTCGACGAGACGCGCAGCCTCGTGAAGGATTACGAGCAGCAATATCAGGACGGCCTGATCACCCAGCAGGAGAAGTATAACAAGGTGATCGACGCCTGGAGTCGTTGCGGCGACCAGGTGGCGAACGCCATGATGGACCGGATCAAGGCGCAGCCGAAGGACGAGAATGGCCGCATGGCCCCGATCAACTCCATCTACATGATGGCGCATTCGGGTGCCCGTGGCAGCCAGGCGCAGATGAAGCAGCTGGCCGGTATGCGCGGCCTGATGGCCAAGCCGTCGGGCGAGATCATCGAAACGCCGATCATCTCGAACTTCAAGGAAGGCCTGACCGTCCTCGAATATTTCAACTCGACCCACGGCGCCCGCAAGGGCCTCGCGGACACGGCGTTGAAGACGGCGAACTCGGGCTATCTGACCCGTCGTCTGGTCGACGTCAGCCAGGATTGCACAATCGTCCAGGAGGATTGCAAGACCGAGAATAATCTGGAGATGCGCGCCATCGTCCAGGGCGGCGCGGTCATCGCCTCGCTCGGCGAGCGCGTGCTGGGCCGGACTCCGGTCGAGGACGTGGTCGACACCAAGACCGGTGACGTGATCGCCAAGGAAGGCCAGCTGATCGACGAACCCGCCGCCAAGGCGATCGACGATCTCGGCATCCAGGCGGTGCATATCCGCTCGCCGCTGGTTTGCGAGAGCGAGAATGGCGTCTGCGGCAAATGCTACGGGCGTGATCTGGCCCGCGGTACGCCGGTCAATATCGGCGAAGCGGTCGGCGTCATCGCGGCGCAGTCGATCGGCGAGCCGGGCACCCAGCTGACGATGCGGACCTTCCACATCGGCGGCGCGGCGCAGCTCAATGAAACGTCCAGCCTCGAATCGCCGGTCGACGGGACGATCTCGATGAAGGATTTGCCGGTCATCACCGACACGCGCGGCCGCCATGTGGCGATGTCGCGCAGCGGCCAGCTGGTCATCCAGGACATGGACGGGCGCGAGCTCTCCTCGCACCGTATCCCCTACGGCGCGCACCTGATGGTCGAGGACGGGCATATCGTCAGCAAGGGCGATCGCCTGGCCGAGTGGGATCCGTTCATGATGCCGGTGATCACCGAAAAGGGCGGCATCGTGAAGTTCCAGGACCTGATCGAGGGCAAGACGCTCGCCGAGCAGACCGACGAAGCGACGGGCATCGCCCAGCGCATCGTCACGGACTTCCGCGCCGGGGCCAAGTCGAAGGAGGATCTGCGTCCGCGCCTGACCCTGCTCGACGAGGATAAGGGCGAGGCGGCGCGCTACATGCTCGCCTCCGGCGCGATGCTGTCGGTCGAGGATGGCCAACGGGTCGAAGCGGGCGAAGTGCTTGCCCGTGTGTCCCGCGAAGCCGCCAAGACTCGCGACATCACCGGCGGTCTGCCGCGCGTCGCGGAGCTGTTCGAAGCGCGCAAGCCCAAGGAGAATGCGATCATCGCCAAGGTTTCCGGCCGGATCCAGTTCGGCAAGGATTACAAGGCGAAGCGCAAGATCGCGATCATCCCCGAGGAGGGCGGCGAGCCGGTCGAATATCTGGTGCCGAAGTCCAAGGTGATCGACGTGCAGGAAGGCGATTACGTCAAGCGCGGCGACAATCTGATCGGCGGCTCGCCCGATCCGCACGACATTCTGGAAGTGCTCGGCGTCAAGGCGCTGGCCGAATATCTCGTCTCCGAGATCCAGGAAGTCTACCGGCTGCAGGGCGTGAAGATCAACGACAAGCACATCGAGGTGATCGTTCGCCAGATGCTGCAGAAGGTCGAGATCACCGACGGCGGCGACACCACTTTCCTCAATGGGGAGCAGGTCGACATCGTCGAGTTCCGCGAGATGAACGCGAAGATGGAGAAGAAGCAGAAGAAGGCGGAAGGCAAGCCGGTCCTGCTGGGCATCACCAAGGCGTCGCTGCAGACCCGCAGCTTCATCTCGGCCGCCTCGTTCCAGGAGACGACCCGGGTGCTGACCGAGGCTTCGGTGCAGGGCAAGATCGACACGCTCGACGGCCTGAAGGAGAATGTCATCGTCGGCCGCCTGATCCCGGCGGGTACCGGCGCCGGCATGAACCGCGCGCGCATCGCGGCCACCAGCCGCGACGTCGCGATCCGCGCCGCCCAGCGCAAGGTGCAGGCGTCGATCATCGCCGCCAACACCGCCGCCGAGGAGCATGAAGCCGAACTGGCACAGGGCCCCGAAGCCGCGATCAACGCCGATCCGCTGGCCGAAGTCGTCCAGAGCGGCCACGGCACCGACGCCGACGCGGGCGAGTATCTCAACAGCTGAGGTTCGCGTCTGTGAAGGTGAAAGAAAGCGCCTCGCCGGTTTCACCGGCGGGGCGTTTTCTTTACGGGCCGCGAAGGAGATTCATCGATGAAACGTCTGGCGGTCTATTGCGGGTCGAGCTTGGGGAGCGCGCCGCATTATGCGGAGCGGGCGCGGGTGCTGGGCGCGACGATGGCGGCGCGCGGCATCGACCTGGTCTATGGCGGCGGTCATCGCGGGCTGATGGGCGTGGTCGCCGATGCCGTGCTGGCGGGCGGCGGCAAGGC
>JBBSLM010000037.1:0-11779 GCA_038255245.1 Sphingomonadales bacterium | reverse complement strand
GCCTTCCTGGCCGGTCGCATCGAGAGCGTGCTGACCAAGCAGCAGATCATCCAGCTCTATTTGAACCAGATTTTCCTCGGCCGGAACGCCTATGGCGTACAGGCGGCGTCGCGCGCCTATTTCGACAAGGATGTGGCCGACCTCGAGCTGCACGAAGTCGCCTTCCTCGCCATCCTGCCGCGCGCGCCGAGCGCCTATGATCCCAACCGCAATGCCACGCGCGCCAAGGAACGGCGCGACTGGGTGCTCGGGCAGATGGAGGCGAACGGCAAGATCACCGCCGCCCAGCGCGCGCAGGCCCAGGCGCAGCCGCTGGGCGCGGTGCGCAGCGCCGGCCCGGGCGTGGCCAATGTCGGCGGCTATTATATGGAAGAGGTGAGGCGCGAGCTGATCCAGCGGTTCGGCGAGGATGCCGAGGGCGACCACGTCAACAGCGTCTATTCCGGCGGGCTGTGGGTACGGACGTCCTATGATGCGCGCATGCAGGAAGCGGCGGCGGATTCCCTGCGCGACGGCATGATGCGCTATGAGGCCGGGCGCGGCTGGCGCGATCCGGGCATGCGGATCGAGCTGGGCGACAATTGGCGCACGGCGCTGGCCAACGCGCAATTCGGCCCAGGCTATGCCGACTGGCGGTCGGCGGTGGTGCTGGCGAAGGATGGCGGCGCGATCGAGCTCGGTTTCAGCGACGGCAGCCGCGGCAGACTGCCCGCCAACTACGCCGCCATGCCCCGCCGCGGCACCGGACAGAGCGCCTTCGCGGCGCTGCGGCCGGGCGCAGTGATCGCGGTCGAGCGCGTCGGCGAAAGCGGCGACACTTATCAATTGCGTTCGATCCCCGAAGTCTCGGGCGGCATCGTGGTCGAGCAGGTCGGCTCGGGCCGCATCCTGGCCATGCAGGGCGGCTGGGACGCGCGCGGCTCCAACTTCAACCGCGCGACGCAGGCGCAGCGCCAGCCGGGATCGACCTTCAAGCCGGTCGTCTATGCCGCGGCGATGCAGGATGGCGGGATGACGCCCGCCACGATCATCCAGGATGCGCCCTTCTGCACCAACAGCGGCGGCGGCAACAAATGCTTCCGCAACTTTTCGGGCGGCTATGCCGGGCCGCAGACGATGCGCTGGGGCCTAGAACAGTCACGCAATCTGATGACCGTGCGCGCCGCCAACGAAGTCGGCATGGACAAGGTCGCGCGGCTGGCGCGCAATATGGGCGTGGGCGACTATACCGCCGCGCCCTATCTCTCCATCTCGCTGGGCGCAGGCGACACGACGGTGATGGCGATGACCCACGCCTTCGCCACCTTCGCCAATCACGGCCGCTCGATCGGCCCGACGATCATCGATTATGTCCAGGATCGCGACGGCAAGGTGATCCTGCGCTCCGACGACCGGTGCCAGCGGATGCAGAGCTGCAACATGGCCGAATGGGACGGGCGGGCGATGCCGCGGCCGCCATTGCGCGGGCGCCAGGTGGTCGATCCGCATAGCGCCTATCAGGTCGTGCATATGCTGGAAGGCGTGATCGAGCGCGGCACCGCGACGATCCTGCGCGCCTTGAACCGGCCGATTTTCGGCAAGACTGGCACGACCACCGGGCCGACCAACGTCTGGTTCATCGGCGGCTCGCAGCAGGTCGTGGCGGGCGTCTATCTGGGCTTCGATAATCCGCGGCCGATGGGCGGCTATGCGCAGGGCGGCACGCTTGCCGCGCCGATCTTCCGCGCCTTCGCCCAGGATGCTTTCGAAGGCATGCCAGTGGTGCCGTTCCGCGCGCCCCCCGGCATCCGCATGGTCCGGATCGATCGCCGCACGGGCCGCCGCGTGCAAGGCAGCTGGCCGACCGACGATCCGCGCGCGGCGGTGATCTGGGAAGCGTTCAAGCCGGAAAGCGAGCCGCGCCGGGCAGTGGCCAGCGAGGAGGTGCAGGTCGCCGCCGCGCCGCGCCGTCCGCGTGCCCGCGCCGTCGAGGATCTGCCCGCCGACGCCAACGGTCGCCAGCCGACCCTGCCGCCGGGGTTTGGCCAACAGCCGCCCGCCACTCCCGCGCCGACCCCGCCGGGGTGACGACGGCATTCTGGTTCCATATTGAAGCCTGTGCTGCGGCGAAGGCCGGAGCCGCATCGTGACATGACGCAAAGCTCCTGCCTTCGCAGGAGCACAGACAATCGGAGTCCCCACCCATGCGCGCCGAAGCGCAAGCCTATTCCGACCAGATCCACGCCGCGCTCGAATTGCTGCGCCGCTTTATCGACTGGGATCGCGCCTTGGCGCGGCTCGACGAGTTGAATGCGCGCGTCGAGGATTCGACCCTGTGGGACGATCCCAAGGCCGCGCAGGACGTGATGCGCGAGCGTCGCCGGCTGGACGAAGCGATCGGCGCGACGCGCACGATCGAAAAGGAAGTGGCCGAGACGATCGAATTGATGGAGATGGCCGAGACGGAAGGCGACAACGAACTCGCCGACGAAGCGGTCAAATCCCTCGGCGAGCTCGCCGAACGGGCCGAACGGGACAAGGTGACGGCTCTGCTCGCGGGCGAAGCGGACGCCAACGACACCTATGTCGAGATCAATGCGGGCGCGGGCGGCACGGAGTCCAACGATTGGGCCGGCATGCTTTCGCGCATGTATCAGCGCTGGGCCGAGCGGCACAAAATGAAGGTCGAACTGGTCGATAGTCACGACGGCGAGCAAGCCGGGATCAAGTCCGCGACTTTGCTGCTGAAGGGCGAGAATGCCTATGGCTATGCCAAGACGGAAAGCGGCGTGCACCGGCTGGTGCGCATTTCGCCCTATGACAGCTCGGCGCGGCGGCACACCAGCTTCGCATCAGTCTGGGTCTATCCGGTGGTGGACGACGATATCGACGTCGAGATCGTCGAGAGCGACCTCAAGATCGATACCTATCGCGCGTCAGGCGCCGGCGGGCAGCACGTGAATACCACCGACAGCGCGGTGCGGATCACCCACATCCCCACCAACATCATCGTCGCCTGCCAGAACCAGCGCAGTCAGCACAAGAACAAGGCGGAGGCGCTGAAGATGCTGAAGGCCCGGCTCTACGAGGCGGAGCTGCAAAAACGGGAGGCGGAGGCCAGCGCGGTCAATGCGACCAAGACCGACATCGGCTGGGGGCACCAGATCCGCTCCTATGTGCTGCAGCCCTATCAGCTGGTGAAGGATCTGCGCACCGGCGTGACCTCGACCAGCCCGGGCGACGTGCTGGATGGCGACCTCGACCGCTTCATGGCCGCGGCGCTCTCGCAACGCGTGACGGGCGAGAAGGTCGACGTCGAGGATGTGGACTAAGCAGAGGGCGAGCGGATAGGGATATTCTCAGTGATCCGCCGTTCCGCCTTCTTGATCATCCTCGCGCTCGCCGGTTGCCGCGGCGATGCGACGGATTCGACCTTTCCCGATCCGCAGCGGCCGGTCGCGCCGATCACCTCGGCCCGCTATTCGGACGAGGACAGCCGCGACAGCGCCGGCGAGTTCGAGACGGTCACCCGCCTTGCCGAAATCCGCGAAGGCATGTCGATCGCCGATATCGGCGCGGGCGAAGGCTATTATACCGTGCGCCTGTCGCCGATCGTCGGCCGCAGCGGGCGCGTGCTGGCGCAGGACATCATGCCGGCGACGCTGCAGGCGCTGGGCCAACGCGTGCAGCGCGAGCGGCTCGACAATGTCGCGGTGAAGCTCGGCCAGCCCAACGATCCGCAAACGCCCGACGCCTCGTTCGACCGGGTGCTGCTGATCCATATGTATCACGAGATCGAGCGGCCATCGGAATTCCTGTGGAATCTGCGGGATTCGCTGAAGCGGGGCGGGCAGATCGTCGTAGTCGACGCTGACCGGCCGACCCACCAGCACGGCACGCCGCCGCGCCTGCTGGTCTGCGAATTCAACGCGCTCGGGCTGGAGCTGGCGCGGTTCGAGCGGCTCGGCGACAGCGAGAATTACTTTGCGGCTTTCCAGGCGAGCGGTGCCAAGCCAGAACCCGGCGATATCCCGATCTGCCCCGGCGAACTCGGCAGCGCGCAGGGGCAATAGGCTTTAACCCGCGACGTAGACCGTCTTGGTCTGCGTGTAGAATTCCACCGCGCTGAAGCCCTGCTCGCGCGCGCCGTAGCTCGATTTGCGCGTGCCGCCGAACGGGACGTGATAATCCACGCCCGCGGTCGGCAGGTTGATCATCACCATGCCGGCGCGGACGTGGCGACGATAGTGGCGCGCCCTAGACAGCGAATTGGTGATGATGCCCGCCGAAAGCCCGAAATCGCCGCGATTGGCGACGGCCAGCGCTTCCTCATAATCCTTCACGCGAACGATGCTGACGAGCGGCCCGAACACCTCCTCCTGGTTGATCCGCATGTCGGGCGACGTGTCGGCGATCACCGCAGGCGACATGAAGTAGCCGGGATTGGTCAGGCTCAGCAGCTCGCCGCCGGTGACCAGGCGGCCGCCTTCCTCGGTCGCGATGCGGACGTAGCGCATGTTCTGCGCGAGCTGATCCTCGCTCACCACCGGCCCGATCTGGCTGGCCGGATCGAGCGCATCGCCGACTTTCAGCCCCTGTGCCCGCTCCGCCATGACGGCGACGAAGCGGTCGTAAATGCCCTCGGTCACGATCACGCGCGACGAGGCGGTGCAGCGCTGGCCGGTGCCGAAGAAGGCGCCATCGATCGCGCAAGTGACAGCGCGTTCCAGATCGGCATCGTCAAGCACGACCAAAGGGTTCTTGCCCCCCATTTCGAGCTGCACTCGCGCCTGCCGCCGGATCGCCCCTTCCGCGACGCGGGCGCCGACCGGCTGCGAACCGGTGAAGGAGATGCCGTCAATCCCGGCATGATCGACCATCGCGCCGCCGACCCCGCCTTCGCCGATCACCAGGTTGAACACGCCGTCCGGCGCGCCGCATTCGTGGATGATCGCGGCCAACGCGTGCGCGGTCGCCGGCGTGGCGCTGGCGGGCTTCAGCACCACCGTGTTGCCGAACGCGAGCGCCGGGGCGGCTTTCCACGCCGGGATCGCGATCGGGAAATTCCAGGGCGTGATCAGCCCGAACACGCCGATCGCTTCGCGGTGGGTGGTGACGTCGACATTGGGCCGCGTGGATTCGAACGTGCGGCCATGGCGGCGGATCGCCTCGCCGCCGAAATAGCGGAAGATGCGCGCGGCGCGCATGACTTCGCCCGTGCCTTCGGCGAGCGTCTTGCCCTCCTCGCGCGACAGCAAGGCGCCAAGCTCCTTCGCCCGCGCCATCAGCGTCGATCCGACCTTGTCGAGCAGATCGGCGCGGACCTCCGGCGATGCGTCCGCCCAGGCGGGGAAAGCAAAGCGGGCGGCGCGGGCGGCGGCGTCCACCTCCGTCTTGCCGCTGGCGGGGAAGCGGGCGACCACTTCGTTGGTGTTGGACGGGTTGATGCTCTCGTTCGGCGTGTCGCCCGCGGGCTGTTCGCCGCCGATGAAGTTGGTGAGCTGCGTGGTCATCTGCTTGCCTTTCTAGCGGCGGGCCGGAGCGTCGGCCGGCCGGGCCTGTTCCTCGGCGATGAAGCGCTGCATCCGCTCGGCCAGGGTCGGCAGCGGCACCGAGCCAAGCTCCAGGATGGCATCGTGGAAGCGGCGCAGGTCGAATCGCGCGCCCAGCGCCGCCTCGGCTTCCGCGCGGTGGCGGCGGATTTGCATCTCGCCCAGCTTGTAGGCCACCGCCTGCCCGGGCCAGGAAATGTAGCGGTCGATCTCGGTAGTGATCTCATGCTCGCTGAGCGCGGTATTGTCGCGCAAATAGGCCAGCGCCTGGTCGCGGCTCCAGCCGAAGGCATGGAGGCCGGTGTCGATCACCAGCCGCGCGGCGCGCCACATCTCATAGGTCAGCCGCCCGAAATCCTCATAGGGCGTGCGGTAAATGCCCATCTCCTTGCCGAGCCATTCGGTATAGAGCCCCCAGCCCTCGCCATAAGCGGAGAAGTAGGTTTCCTGCCGGAAGCGCGGCAGCTCCGGACCCTCCAGCGCCAATGCGGCCTGGAAACTGTGGCCGGGGGTGCATTCGTGCAGCGCCAGTGCCGGGATCGCGTAAAGCGGCCGCGCCGGGAGATTGTAGGTGTTGAACATGCAATTTTCGAGGCCACCGCGACCGGCCGTATAAATGGGCGCGATCTCGTCCGGCACCGGGATTACGCCGTGCCGGAAGCGCGGCAAGGTGCCGACGGTATCCGCCAGCCGCCCCTGCGCGCGCAGCACCACGTAGGAAGCGACGCCCATCAGCTCCTCGGGCGTCTTCGCGTAGAAGCGCGGATCGGTGCGCAGGAAGCGGATGAAGGCGGCCAGATCGCCTTCGAAACCCGCGCGCTGGCGGGTCTCCTCCATCTCCGCGCGGATGCGCGCGACTTCGCGCAGGCCGATATCGTGAATTTCGCGCGGTGACAGGTCGAGCGTGAGGAATTTGCGAATCTGCGCGCGATAATAAGCCTCGCCATCCGGCATTTGAGACGCGCCGAGGCTCGTGCGGGCGCGCGGCAGATATTCGGTGCGGATGAAAGCCAGCAGATCGCGATAGGCCGGGATGGCGCTGCGCATTGCCTCGTTCACGTCGGCGCGCAGGGCAATTCGCTCCGCCTCCGGAATGGACGCCGGCATGTCCCTGAACGGGGCGTACAGCGGGTTCTCGTCGCCCTCGAGCGTGAACGGCTCGATGGTCGCGTCGCGGCCGGCGATGGCGATAGCCGGGATGGAGAAGCCCCTGGCCAAGCCCGAGCGCATGTTGTCGACATGCTCCCCGAAATAGCGGGGAATGTCGCGCAGGCGCGCGATGTAGCGCCGATATTCGGCGGCGTTCGACAGGCGCGAGCGTGAGCCGATCGACCAGAAGAAAGAGTCGGAGTTGAACGGCGTCTCATAGTCCCGGAAGCGGACGTCGTTCGCCAACGCGGTAATGGACTCGCGGAACACATCGGCATTGAGCCGCTCGGCTGTCGACAGTTCGGCGACCGGGATGGCGTCGAGCTCGCGCAAGACGCCTGTCCAATAGGTCAGGCGGGCCCGCTGGCTGGCGGCATCCACGCGGGGAAGGCGATCGGACGACTGACTGCGGCCATCCACCTCGCTTTGCGCATATTCGTTCAGCCGCCACGCCCATTCGCGCTCATAGAGCGCGCGCAACCGCGCATCGGCGCTAGACGCGGCAGGCGCTGGCGCTGCGGCATTTGGAGCGGGTGTCGTCTGCGCGAACGCGGCGGGCACACCCGCCAGAAGCGGCGCGGCGAGCAGCAGTGCGAAACGGAGGCGGTTCTTCATAGCTTGTGACACCCTGAATTCAGACAACCGAGAAGCCGGCATGAAGCGGATCGTCGCGGTCGATCCAGATCGTGTTGAAGCCGGTCGCGACCGCCGAGCCCTGGATCGACGGGATGATCGCCGGTCGCCCCGCGAGCGCCACCGCTTCCTCGACCCGGCCGGTGAAGCGACTGCCGATATAGCTTTCGTGGACGAACGTGTCGCCGACCGCGAGCCGACCGGTCGCGGCAAGCTGCGCCATCCGGGCGGAGGTGCCGGTGCCACAGGGGCTGCGGTCGATCGCCCGCTCGCCGTAGAAGACCGCGTTGCGGCCGTCCGCGCCCTCTCCTTTCGGCGCGTCCGCCCACAGCACGTGGCTGACGCCCCGGATGGCGGGGTCGGTCGGGGTGGACAGGCTCATAGCGCTCGCGAACCAGGGCGCGGATCGTCCGGCTCAACTCGACGATGCGCGAGGCACCGAGATCGTCCAGGCCGGTGTACCCCCCCTGCGGCTCGACGATGGCATAATAATTGCCGCCATAGGCGACATCGACGGTCAGCGGCCCGAAGCCGGGGACGTCGATCGCGATGCCCGCTTCGGCCAGGTAGGACGCCACGTTGCGGATGCGGACCCACGCCACTTTCCCGCCGTCTGCCTGATAGTCGATCTCGATGATTCCGGCGGGAACCTCGACGGTGAGACGCCCCGGCGTGCGCGGCACGATCAGGCCATGCCCCAGGCCGAAGGTCACGATGCCGATCGTGCCATGGCCGCACATCGGCAGGCAGCCGCTGGTCTCGATGAACAGGATGCCGCAATCGGCGTCCGGGCTGGACGGGGGGTAGAGAAAGCCCCCCGACATCATGTCATGCCCGCGCGGCTCGAAGCACAGGCCGGTGCGGATCCAGTCGAACCGCTCGAGAAAATCGGCGCGCCGTTCCCCCATCGTGGCGCCGCGCAGCAGCGGCGCTCCTCCCGCGACGAGCCTCACCGGGTTACCTGCGGTGTGGCCGTCGATGCAAAAGAACAAGCTCTTCATCCGCTCAGATCGGCCGCGTCGCCGCGCATTGCTCGACCATCGCGATCACCTCGGCGCGGCGCGCGCCGGAAAGGGGCATGCGCGGCATGCGGACGCGCTCGGAACCGCGCCCCATGATCTGCTCGGCCAGCTTGATCGACTGGACCAGATCATGCTCGGCATCGAGGTGCAGCAAGGGCATGAACCAGCGATAGATGCGCCGCGCCTCCGCCCAGTCGCCGCGAGCCACCGCCGCGACGAGCGCGACCGATTCCTGCGGGAAGGCGCTGGTGAGACCCGAAACCCAGCCCTTCGCGCCGAGCAGCAAGCCTTCCAGAGCCACGTCGTCGAGCCCCGCCATCGTGATGTAGCGGCCACCGAAGCGGTTGAAGAGGTCGGTGAAGCGGCGCGGATCGGGCGCACTTTCCTTGATGGCGACGATGTTCGCGATGTCCGCCAATTGGCCGAGCGTATCGAAGTCGATCGAGACGCGATAGGCGGGCGGATTGTTGTAGAGCATGACCGGCAGGCCCGTGGCGCCCGCGACCATCCGGAAATGGGCGGTCATTTCCTCCGGCGTCGGCACGTAGACCATCGCCGGAAGCACCATCAGCCCGTCGACACCGATTGCCTCGGCCTCGCGCGCATAAGCGATCGCCTGGTCGGTGGTGAAAGCGGAGATGCCGGTGATCAGGGGCAAGCGCCCGCCGATCGCCTCGACCGCCGCGCGCAGGATCGCGCTCTTCTCGATCGGCTCCAGCGAATTGTTCTCGCCGCAAGTGCCGAGCAGGATCAGGCCGTGCACGCCATCGTCGGCGAGCGCGGCCAGCACGCGCTGCGTCGCGTCGATATCGACCGAGCCATCGGCGGCGAATTGCGTGGTCGCGGCGGGATAAACGCCGCTCCAGGTTGGCACCAGGCTGGGCAATCGGGCCTCCGTTGAACGCGGCCAAGGCGTAGGATAGACCCCCGGCGATGCCAAACCGAAAATCGCCACCCGCCACCGCTTTGGTGATTGGCGGCGGTGTGATCGGCCTCGCGACGGCGCTGACCCTGCAAGCGCGCGGCGTTGCGACGACGCTGGTTGATCCGGGCGATCCACTGGCGGCGTCGTGGGGCAATGCAGGGCATATCGCGACGGAACAGGTCGAGCCGCTGGCGTCGGGGAAGGCGGTCCGCAGCGCATGGCGGCGGCTGTTCTGGCGGGGTGGTGCGCTGGCTTTGCCGCCGCGAGGGATGGGCGCCTGGCTGCCTTTCTCGTTCAGGATGATGGCGGCGAGCCGGCGGGGACGGTTCGACGCCGGCAGGGCGGCGCTGGGCGTGTTGCTGGCCGGGGCAATGCCCGCCTGGCGGCGCCTGCTCGACCGGGCGGATGGTGCAGATCTGCTGCGCGAGGATGGGCATTTCGTCGTCTGGGAGAGCGAGCAGGGCACGCGGGCGGGACGGGCGGCCTGGGCCGCGGCGGATATCGGAGCCACCCGCTTTCGCGATGCCACGACCGAAGAGCTTGCCGCCATCGCCGGCTTGCTTGCGCGGCCACCCGCCGGGGCGATCCGCTTCACCGGCTCCGGACAGATCGCGGACTTGCCGGGGCTCGCGGCGGCGCTGCTCGGCGCATTCGAGCGCTCGAGCGGAATATTGCGGCGTGACGCGGTGCGGACGTTGTCCGTTCGCGGGGGTTTAGCGGTCGCTGAGTTGGCGGGCGGCGAGAGCCTGTCCGCCGATGCGGTGATCGTCGCCGCGGGCCATGCCTCGGCCGGGCTGTTGCGCCCGCTCGGGTACAAAGTGCCGCTGATTGCCGAGCGCGGCTATCATCTCCAGGCGGCGACGAGCGACTGGCCCGCCGACTTTCCCCCAATCGCTTTCGAGGAACGGTCGATGATCGTGACCCGCTTCGCCTCCGGCCTGCGCGCGGCGAGCTTCGTCGAGTTCACGCATGCGGCGAGCCCGCCCGATCCGCGCAAATGGGCGCGCTTGCGCAGCCATGTCCGCGCGCTTGGCTTGTCCTTTGCGGCGCCGGTGACGGCGTGGATGGGGGTGCGGCCGACCTTTCCCGATTACCTGCCCGCCATCGGGAAAAGCCGGCGCTCCGATAATCTCTATTATGCCTTCGGCCACCAGCATCTCGGCCTGACCCTGGCGGCAACGACGGCCGAGATGATCGTCGCGATGGTCAGCGGCGAGCCACCGCCGGCCGATCCCGCGCCGTTCGACCTCGACCGCTTTCGCCGCCGCTGGGCAGCCCGTTAGGCCCCTTGTTACAACAACAGGTCGCTGCTCGACGGCCCGACGTAGAGCGTGTCGGGCAGCGACACGAATTCGATCGGGTGGCCGTCATACAGTTCTGATTGAACGAGGGCGCCGCGTCCCGCGCCAAGGTCTGAGGACGAGCCGGCCGTGTCGCCAAGGTCGAGCTTGAGCGCACCCGGATCGCCGAAGTCGCGCATGACCAGCATGACATCCGGAGCGGCCGAAAGGCCGGCGCCGCTATCGGCAGCGGACTTCAGCGGCTCTTGCGGGGAAGGCGCGTTGACGCCGATGAAATCGTCGACCGTGATCGGATCGGCAGGACTGATCACGAGCACGATTTCCAGATCGGAGACGCCGTCGCCGTTAACGTCGCCCTGGATCAGCCAGATCGGGCCGCCCAGGGAGATGTTTTCGAAACGCAGCTCACCGGCTGTGTTGGAGAAGGCCGCGTTACCGACAAACGTGAAATCCTGATTGCCTGCGACATTGCTGTTGGCGTCGATCCGCGACAGATCGATGCGGTCGCCACTATTGAAGTCCTGAATGCCGTCCCGCTGGGTCGAATTGGAGTCGGTCACCGCCCGGTAGGCGAAGATGTCGTTGCCCGCCCCGCCGGTGAGCGTGTCGCCCGATCCGCCGCCGAAAATCAAATCGTCGCCCGCGCCGCCGGTGATGACGTCATTGCCGTCACCCGAATAGATTTCGAACCGGCCGTCCGTTTCGGCCGAGCCGTTGAACGCGAGGTCCTCGCCAACCCGCAGCGTGTTTGCTGAAACGACCATCGTCCGGCCGGCCGCGACATTGTTGTCGTTCATTGTGAGATTGTAATCGACCACTCCCCCGGACGCGCCGAAGCGATCGTCGCTGGCCGAAAGCAGAACGATAAATTCGATGCCGCTGAGCTGGTTCGCGCCGAAGGTGACCGCATTGCCTCCGGTAAAATTGCCCTGCAGGCCAAGCTGATCCATCGTCCCCGCACCACCATTGACGATGTCGCTCGCGCCGAACCGGCCCTGGCCGAAGAAGAAGCCGTCATCGCCGGACCCGCCGGTCAGATTGTCGCTCCCCAGCCCGCCATAGATCATGAAGCTGCCATCGGTTTCGGCGGATCCGTTGAAGGTAAAGTCCTCCCCGACGCGCAGCGTGTTGGCCTGGATGATCAGCCGCTGCCCGGCTGCCACCGCGGCGTCGGGCGAAATGATATTATAGTCGTAGAAGTTTCCGGCATTGTCGCCG
>JBBSLM010000036.1:0-11785 GCA_038255245.1 Sphingomonadales bacterium | reverse complement strand
TCGCTTCGAGCGAAGTCGAGAAGCAGGGGCGCAAACCATGACCCTCTCCCCCCAATTCCTCGACGAACTGCGCGCCCGCACCACACTGTCCGCACTCGTCGGCAAATCCGCGAAGCTGACCAAAGCAGGGCGCGAATTCAAAGCCTGTTGTCCGTTTCACAACGAAAGAACGCCCAGCTTCTACGTCAATGACGAGAAAGGCTTTTATCATTGCTTCGGCTGCCAGGCGCATGGCGATGCGATCCGCTGGCTGACGGACGCGCGCGGGCTGCCGTTCATGGATGCGGTGAAGGAATTGGCCGACGCGGCGGGGATGGAGATGCCCGCCCCGGACCCGCAGGCGAAGGCGCGCGCCGAGCGGGCGCTGGGCCTTTATGAGGCGATGGAGGCGGCGCAGGCCTTTTTCGAAGAGCAATTGGGCGGCCTCGCGGGTGGCGAGGCGCGGGCCTATCTGCAGAAGCGCGGGATCAGCGAGGAGACGCGCAAGCGTTTCGGCTTCGGCTTCGCGCCGGACAGCCGGGGCAAATTGAAGACCGCGCTGAAGGCATTCGGCAATGAGAAATTGGTCGAGGGCGGGCTGCTGATCCAGCCCGACGAGAGCCAGGGATCGTCGCGCGAGCCCTATGATCGCTTCCGCGGCCGCCTTACCTTCCCGATCCGCGACCGGCGCGGTCGGGTGATCGCGTTCAGCGCGCGCATCCTTGGGCCCGGCGAACCCAAATATCTGAACAGCCCGGAGACGCCGATCTTCGACAAGGGGCGCAATTTGTTCAATCTCGACCGCGCCGCCGCGGCCGCGCGGATAGCGGGGCGCGTGATCGTGGTCGAGGGCCAGATGGACGCGATCGCGCTCGACCAGGCCGGGATCGGCGAGGCGGTCGCGCCGCTCGGCACCGCGCTGACCGAGATGCAGCTGGCACTGCTCTGGCAGATGGCGCCGACGCCGATCCTGTGCTTCGATGGCGATTCGGCCGGGCAGAAGGCGTCGGTGCGCGGCGCCTTGCGCGCTTTGCCCCACCTCGCCCCCGGCCGCTCGCTTTCCTTTGCCACCCTGCCTGCAGGGCAGGACCCCGACGATCTGATCCGCGCCGGCGGCGCCGGGGCGCTGGAGGCGCTGCTCGCCCGCCCGGAGCCCCTGGTGGACCGGCTTTGGCGGCACGAGCGCGAGGCGGAGCCGCTCGACACGCCCGAGCAGCGCGCCGGGCTGAAGCGGCGCTTGCAGGCGCTTGCCTCGGAAATCGGCGACCCGGACGTGCGCGACCAGTATCGCGCGGAATTGCTGCGCCGTTTCGACAAGACGACCCGGCCGCCCCGCCGGGAATGGCAGCCGAACTTCCAGAAGCGCGGCACGGGGCGCGGCGGCTTCCAGCCCCCTCCCCGTCCCACCTCGGACGCTGCTCGCGCACTTGGCGCGGCTGGCTTGCATCCCGCCATCGCTCGCGCCGTGCTGGAAGGCCTGGCCCGTTACCCGGCCCTGATCGCGGACCATGCCGAGGCGATCGCGGCGCTGCCTTTGACCGTCGGCGAGGACCGCAAAATGCGCGACCTGCTGCTCGACGCTGCCTTCACACACGATTCGCTTGATCCCGAGGCCCTGCGCACCATATTGGCCAGCGCTGGGGCAGAGGGGCTCGTCGAGGGCTCCGACCAGCAACGTGGACTGAATTTCTCCTTCGCCAGGACCAATGCGGAACCGGAGCGCGCTCAACGCGATCTTGTTCTGGTCGTTGATGTTCTGGCGGCCAGGCCGGAACTGGTCGCGGCTTATGAAGCGGCGACAGCCCGACTGAAAGAGGCGTCGGATGAGACTAACTTCGCCGAGCAGCAGCGGCTGAGGGCGGAAATTCAAGAGTTGGACCAGCGCCTGAGCCGCCTGGTCCTGGGTGACGAAACGATTTGAACGGGCAGGCGTAGCGGATGGCGAAGACGGAAACGGCCGACACGGACGATCGCGGCGAGGCGGGCGATGCGCCCCTGATCGATCTCAACGAGGCGGACCTCAAGAAGCTGATCAGCCGTGCCAAGAAGCGCGGCTACATCACGTATGACGAGCTGAACGCGGCCCTGCCGCAGGACCAGATGTCTTCCGAGCAGATCGAGGACGTGATGTCGGCGTTGAACGAGCTCGGCGTGAACGTCGTCGAGAATGAGGAAGCGGACGAGGACGAGCCGCAGGCGGACGAGCCGGCGGTCGATGAGGTTGACGGGGAATCCGGCGAGACCTTTGTTGTCGAGAAGAAGAAAGAGACGGTCGATCGCACCGACGATCCCGTCCGCATGTATCTGCGCGAAATGGGCGCGGTCGAATTGCTCAGCCGCGAGGGCGAGATCGCGATCGCCAAGCGGATCGAGGCCGGTCGCGACACGATGATCTGGGGTTTGTGCGAAAGCCCGATCACCTTCAACGCGATCATCAGCTGGTCCAACGCCCTGAACGCGGGCGAGATGCAGCTGCGCGAAATCCTCGACCTCGAAGCGATGCTTTCCAAGGGCCCGACGGCCGAACAGGTCGCGGCCGCGGAGGCTGGCGACGACGACACCATTTCGGAAAAGACCGCTGGCCCCAGCTTCAAGGAAGAAGAAGAGGTCGAGGACGCTCCCCCCGAGAAGAACGAAGACGACGAGGACATGGTCGAGCGCCGCACCCAGGCGCCGGCGGCCGAGGAAGAGGATGAGGACAACACCCTCAGCCTCGCCCAGATGGAAGAGACGCTCAAGCCCGACGCGCTCGAAAAATTCGCGACGATCACCGACCTCTACAAGAAGTTCAGCAAGCTCCAGCTCGCCCGCATGAACGCGATGAGCGGCGGCGCGGACTTTTCGAAGAATGACGAGAAGAAATATCAGGCGCTGAGCGAGCAGCTGACCGCGGAGGTGGAGAGCGTCCAGTTCCACGGCGCCAAGATCGAATATCTGGTCGATCAGCTGTACAGCTATTCCAAACGCCTGAACGCGCTGGGCGGACAGATGCTGCGCCTGGCCGAGCGCCACAAAGTGCCGCGCCGCGCCTTTCTCGACGCCTATATGGGCCACGAGCTGGACGAAGGCTGGTCCGAACGGGTCTGCGGCACCGACAAGAAATGGAACGCCTTCTGCACCACAGAGGGCGACGCGATCGAACGCATCCGCGCCGAAATCGCCGAGATCGCGCAGGCGACCGGCATGTCCCTCGCCGAATTCCGCCGCATCGTGAACCAGGTGCAGAAAGGCGAACGCGAGGCGCGGATCGCCAAGAAGGAGATGGTCGAAGCGAATTTGCGCCTCGTCATCTCCATCGCCAAGAAATACACCAATCGCGGCCTGCAATTCCTGGACCTGATCCAGGAGGGCAATATCGGCTTGATGAAGGCGGTCGATAAGTTCGAATATCGCCGCGGCTACAAGTTCAGCACCTACGCAACCTGGTGGATCCGCCAGGCGATCACCCGCTCGATCGCGGACCAGGCGCGGACCATCCGCATCCCGGTCCACATGATCGAGACGATCAACAAGCTCGTCCGCACCGGCCGCCAGTTCCTGCACGAACATGGCCGCGAAGCGACGCCGGAAGACTTGGCCGAAAGGCTGAGTATGCCACTCGAGAAGGTCCGCAAGGTGATGAAGATCGCCAAGGAGCCGATCTCGCTCGAGACGCCGATCGGCGATGAGGAAGATTCGCACCTGGGCGACTTCATCGAGGACAAGAATGCGGTGATCCCGGTGGACGCGGCGATCCAGGCGAACCTCAAGGAGACGGTGACGCGGGTACTTGCCTCGCTGACCCCGCGCGAAGAACGCGTACTGCGCATGCGCTTCGGGATCGGGATGAACACCGATCACACGCTGGAGGAAGTCGGGCAGCAATTCAGCGTCACCCGCGAACGCATCCGGCAGATCGAGGCAAAGGCGCTGCGGAAGCTGAAGCATCCGAGCCGCAGCCGGAAGATGCGGTCGTTCCTGGACCAATAGGCGTGGCGTGGGGGCTCCTCGCCGCGCTGACGCTGCTCGCGCAGCAGCCGGGACCCCCGACGACATCCGACGCATTGCTCGATCGGATCGCGGAAGCGGCGATTTCGGTCGCTCGCGCCAATGCGGGCGCCGCGCGCTTGCCTGACGGCAGCCCGATCCCGACAGCGACAGCCGAGGACCGCGCGCGGTTCGCCATTCCCGCCGCGCTGGAACGGCAAACCGTGCATCGCGGCTTGCTGACCGGTCAGCTGGAGCATTGCGCCCGAACAGGCATCGCCCGGAGCTTCCGTCCCTACATGGCGCAATTGCGCCGCAGCGGCCGTTATTCGGAGCATCAGCTTGGCTATGTCGCGATCCTGCACGGCGTGAGCCAAGGGATCGCGATGGACGGGATGGATTCCCCCGAAGCACCGCGATGCACCGAAGAATTCCGCGCCGGCGTGAACGCCGCGGTCGAGAATTTCCGGGTAGAGACACCCTGACAAGCGCCCGAGCGTAGCGCCGCCGGCCGCGCAGGCGGCCGCCGAAGCAGCGCGAAAAGAGCGCGAAATATGAGAGTGATTCGCAAGCGGAACGGACGTGGCCGGCTCCGTGTTCTCCCGGCATATCCGTCTCTTTTCGCGAGGCGCATTCTGGGAGTTCAGATGAAATGGCCACCGAGACCAAGCCCGACGCCATCGCCCTGCTGAAAGCCGATCACCGCGTGGTCGAGGAGCTGTTCGAGAAGTTCGAGGCGGCCTCCGGCGACGGCGCCAAGCGCAAGCTGGCCGAGCGGATCTGCATGGAGCTGACCATCCACGCGCAGATCGAGGAAGAGATTTTCTATCCGGCCTGCGAGGGCAAGATCGAGGAGGATCTGCTGAAGGAGGCCTATGTCGAGCATGACGGCGCCAAGGTGCTGATCGCCGAGATCGAGGCGGGCGGGCCGGACGACGAATATTATGACGCGAAGGTGAAGGTGCTGTCCGAGCAGATCGAGCACCATGTCGAGGAGGAGGAAAAGCGCATGGAGGGCATGTTCGCTCTGGCGCGCAAGGTCGGCCTCGACATGGACGCGCTGGGCGACCAGCTGCGGGCGCGCAAGGAAGAGCTGATTGCGCAGTATAAGGCCGAGGGTTTGCCGAAGCCGGAGACGGTGACGCTGCGGGAGGTTACGGTTTGAACCCGGCGCGGTGACACGTTCGAGGTAGGTCCGGAGCATGGCTGGCGGCTGGACGCGCGACGGCGCGGTGCAGGAGCAGATTGACGACACGGTCGCGGACGCAGTGAACGCCGCCCGTGCGCGCTTGGCGTCCGGCGAGGGCGCCGAAGATTGCGATGAATGCGGCGAGCCGATCCCCCTCGCCCGCCGCCGCGCGTTGCCCGGCGCGCGGACCTGTGTCTTGTGCCAGTCTGGGCGCGACGCGAATGTGCGCGCGGTGGGGATCAACCGGCGGGGGAGCAAGGATAGCCAATTGCGGTGAGGGTCGGCAGCTATCTCATGTTAAAACGCATTCACTTGCCGAATCTAAGGATGGGAGACGCCGCGTCGCAATTCGGCTAAACGGCCTGAATGATGATCCGGTCTTTGCACTTCCGCGAATTCAAAGGTCTGCGTGATTTTAGAATTAGCCTGCGGCAAACAAACGTTTTGGTCGGCCCAAACAATTCAGGTAAGTCGAGTGTCCTTGATGCACTCCGAATTCTCGCTGCGGCAGTGAGGTTCGCGAGGCGAAGAAACCCGAGCCACATCGCTGTGCCAGGCGGCGCATCGATCTATGGATGGGACATCCCCATCTCCTCTATCCCAGTGACCCTTACCAACGTGCACTGGAATTCAGACCACGACGTCGAAGCTTCGATCGTAATTGAGTTCGAGGATCGATCCCTTCTCGAACTCAAGTTTCTTGAGGGCTCTAGATGCCTACTTCGAGCGTCTGCAGATGATCTCCCCCCTATCACGAGCGCGGCGCGCTTCAGGTCGAGGTATCCGGTAAAGCTCTACTCATTCCCGACACTGGGTCCACTCGAAGAGGATGAGGAGTATCGCAACGACGAATACGTTGAGAGGAGCAGGACAACTAGGCGCTCTCACCGAATTTTCCGCAATATCTGGTTTCGCCAGCCCGAGCTTTTCTCCCAATTCAAGGGCATGGTCGAGACAAGCTGGCCGGGAGTGATCGTCTCCCCGCCAACTCGGTACGGCTTTGCCCCGGCCAGACTCGAAATGTTCTATGACGAAGGCCACCGTGATCGAGAGATTTCTTGGGCCGGTTTTGGCTTTCAGGTCTGGCTTCAGTTGATCACGCATGTGGTCTCGACATCAGACAGCACTACATTGATTGTCGACGAACCAGAGATTTATTTGCACCCAGACCTTCAGAGAAAGCTATTTGATCTTCTTAGAACTTTGGGCAAGCAAATTGTTCTCGCTACGCACAGCGCAGAGATCGTCAACGACGCCGAACGGGACGAGGTCGTCATTGTAAATCGCGAACGTCGTCATGCGAGGAGAATATCAGACGTCGATGGATTACAAGAGGCGCTCTTTGCGATTGGCTCAGCTCAAAATATCCATCTAACAAAACTTTCTCGGGGCCGACGAGTCCTATTTCTTGAAGGACTGGAATTCCGGATTCTTCGGCGACTTGCAGGAAAGTTGGAGTTGGGATCAATTGCAAGTGGCGCGGATCTTACTGTCGTACCGATAGGAGGATTTTCTCAACGGCAGCGCATTCAGGAAGCAGCTTGGACCTTCGGACAAGTCTTGAAAGCAGATATAAGCATCGCAGCCCTCCTTGACCGAGACTACCGGCCGGACGAAGAGATTTCTGAAATCATTGCGGGCATGAGATCTACGGTGCCAGACTTTTTCGTGCTGGGGTCAAAGGAAATTGAAAACTATTTGCTATCTCCTGCCGCGATTACAAGGGCAGTTGGATCGCGAATCCGCGAATCCAAGAAACCAGACCTAAGGGAGCCCAGTGAGGCGGAAATTGTTGAGATTATTGAAGAGGTTGCGGAAGACTTGAAGTCGGAAGTCCAAGCGCAGCTTATCGCGCATCGCGTCCGTTTTTTCGCTAAGAGCGGCAAGGACTCCTCGACCCTCGTTAAAGAGGCGATGGCAGACCTTGAAGGACGCTGGAAGACACTATCTGGGCGCTTAATGATAATACCTGGTAAAACGGCTATGACCGCCATCAATAGAAAGTTGACTGAGCAGTTCGGAGTGTCGATCACTTCGGCGCAAATCATTGCTCAAATGCGCATTACGGAGATTTCTCAGGATTTGCGCGAAATTCTTGTGGCGCTTGAAACATTTTCTGAGCGGTCCGGGTAGCGCGGAACCAATTCGGTGCACTAGCTGCGCTCGGCGCTACAGCGCGCGCACTTGCGGCGCACACTTATCGCCCAAACAACGCTCCGTCAGCGCCCACACCATCGCATCCGCGCGATCCGGAGACACCCCCAGCCCCTCATAACCCCCCCCCGCGCTCAGGCCGCAGAGTTGGGCTTCCAGTTTGGGGAAGCGGCCGTGGAGTCAGCCTAGCCTTATCGAGTTGAAATCAGTCCCTCGTTCGCAACACGGACTTCGGCGCGCTCCCATAGTTCCCTAAACCGGGACGACGCATCAGCTTGCGAGGTCGTGCTTGGGAGGTCCGGCCTGAGGAAGCACTCTTTCGACACCGAGAACAACTCGCCATCCTTGGCGAACACAGTCTGAGAAGTGCCGGATACCACCAATCCATTCGGCGAACTGGCATGCTGCCGTTCCCAATAGCGCCTCAGAACGCCGTCATCCGATTCATCGAAGCTTCGGCTGGCAATCAACCGGTGCCTGCCCTCCAGCGGGTCTTCGGCGAAAAGACTCGACAGGTTCGTGAACATCGCAGCGGCTTCTTGCCGCCCGCCCCGGAGGCCTCGCATGACTCCGATCAGGCACTCCAGACGCGTGCCTTCATCGCGCGCCGCGTGTCCGACTATCCTTGTCGTCCCGTCCACCACTTCCTGACTGACGACGCGATCCAGCGTGATGCGAATAAGACCGTCATAGACACTGATGGCGCCATTCGATCCAGGAGCATTCCGGCTGTCATTTTGCGCACAGGCCGCGATGGGGACCACGCACAGAGCGACGCCGGCCAATGCCGCCTTCAAGACGCTGGACAATGTTTTCATACTCGGCGGCTCCCAGCCTAGTGTCGAAACTAGCACGCTCGGAATGCACCTCAAGCCAATCCCACGCTAGACGGACCTGACCTGCGGCGCCCCCTTTCGCGCCAACATCAGCTCCGCCAGCGCCCAAACCATCGCATCCGCCCGGTCCGGCGATCCCCCGGGCCCCTCATATCCCCCACCCGCGATCAACCCGCACAGTTCTGCTTCCAGTTCGGGGAAGCGGCCGTGGAGGCGGACTTTGCCGGCTTCGAAGAGGTGGGCGATGGGGGCGGCGCGGTCGCTTTTGCTTAAAGACGCGGTGACGGGTTTGACGTGGAGGTTCGGATCGGCGGAGGTGGCGGATGGGTCGCTGAGGTCAAGTCGATACAGAAATATCGCCGCCGGCGTGGCGACGGTCTCCATTCGGGCGCCCGCACCCAAATAAGCCCGCGCTTTTCTTCGTGGGCATGCTAGTCATGGTCGGGCGGCGGCGCAAAGCGCGGCTGTCAATCCGGAGCAAGCTGTGGCGGCCGCCAGTTTCAGCCGTCCACGGGTCCTACCCGGCCAAATTCGCGAATGGGGGAACGTGATGTCGGAAGCAAGCATCGAGGGCGATCTCCTGAAGGAGTTTGCCAAGGGCCTTGCCGGAAATATCGGCGGCGACGTCGGGACGTTGCTCTTCGGCGCCTTCTTTCCGACAGGACAACCGTTCGATGTCGATGCGCTGTGCGACCGGTTGAAGGAAATCATCACGGAAGAAACCGAAAAGAATGATGTGGATTTGATCAAGGGCGCTCTAACCAGCACCCTGGATTATGTTCACAACATCTATTCCGAGCTCAAGAAGAATCCGAATTATGATCTCGATTATTTGCAGGGCAGCATCAATCCTTTCGTTGACAAGCTGTCCGACCAGTGCGGTCTTTTGAAAGCCAACGGATCGGAATGGATCAGGCCGAACTCCGACTGGTCGTCAATACCGGGGTTGACGGTTTTTATCCTGGCTGGAAATACTTACCTGGCTCTTTTGCAAGAAAAGGCCATGGTCGATTCCAAGGCGAAGGCGCCGGGCGGCACCGAAGTCATTCCCTGGTATTCGGGATTTGCCCCAGCCGTCAGGAACACGGCCACGACACTCTGCGATACGTTGGAGCCGATCTGGAGCGGTCTTCAGTCTCGGCGGAGCGCGCTCATCACCGTGGTGTCACGGGACCATCGAACGCCGTCCGGGCCGTTCGGAGGTGATTCCTGGACGAGCTATCGCTGGGAGGATGCAGCGACCGGCCGCGTTGGGGAGTGGTATTCCGATGACGATAACGACGCGGCGGGAGCGCAGGCGCAGGGGGAGTGCGCGACAGAGCAGGCGCGGGCCCTGGCTCAACTGCGCGAACAGAATGGCGACCCGGACGCGATCATGGCGGCTTGGCAGCACGTCCAAATGGTTCCGCTGCCGTCCCCTGCGTCTCATCTGAACCGACAGTCGTTTCAATGCGAAGGCACACAATATCTCGTCCTGGACGGCGTTTTCCGGGCGGTCGACAACCTCACTCGCACCTTGCTCTTCGTCGAATCCCTCGCTCCGACGGCGATCGAGAAGACCGCATTGTTTCCGCTCGGCATCCCCATAACGTATGGAGCCATTCTCGCCGGCGGTGACACCAAAGCGTATCTCGTCGTCGATGGCACCAAGAGGTGGATACCCAGCGGGCCTATTTTCGAGGGCTATGGATTTGACTGGAACCTGGTGAGAACCTTGCCGCTCGATTCGCTGGCGGCGATTCCGGACGGCCCTGACACGCCCTAGGAGGGTGATGGGACGCAAAGCCGAGGTTCGCATCACCCGGGTGCCTTCGGCGCAAGAGACACGGCGTCAGACTCCCCTCACCCGCGGCCCCGCCCTGCCCTTCATCATCAGCTCCGTCAGCGCCCACACCATTGCGTCCGCCCGGTCGGGTGAAGCCCCCGGCCCCTCATATCCCCCGCCCGCGATCAACCCGCAGAGTTGGGCTTCCAGTTCGGGGAAGCGGCCGTGGAGGCGGACTTTGCCGGCTTCGAAGAGGTGGGCGATGGGGGCGGCGCGGTCGCTTTTGCTTAAAGACGCGGTGACGGGTTTGACGTGGAGGTTCGGATCGGCGGTGTGGAGGATGGCCTTGACCATGCGGCCGCCCTGGTTGGTTTCGGCGATGATCTGCACGGGGATGGGGGCGGTGTTTTCCGCTCGCGCGAGGGCGCGAGCGGCCCCTCCACCGTCCCGGATCAAGTCCGGGACGGTCCCCCTCCCCTCGAAATCGAGGGGAGGATTTTGGGTGGCGTCCTCGCCTCTGTGGGAGAGGGGGTAATAGCGGCCGTGGATGGCGGCGGCGGTGGCAACGGCGGTGGCCCAGCCTTCGGGGGTGCGGGCGGTGACTGAGTGGTCGGCGAGGACGTGGGCTGTGCCCTCCGTGTCCAGGGCGCAGGCGATGATGCCGCAGGTGCCGTCGCCGCTAGGTGGGTCGACGCCGATGGCGATGCGGGTGAAGGTGGGGCTTTGGTTTGGGGGAGAGGAAGAGTCGCCCCCTGCCCGTTCGTTTCGAGCGTCGTCGAGAACCGCGCGCTTCGCCGTGGGTGGCATGGTCTCTCGACTTCGCTCGAGACGAGCGGAGAGGTTTTGGCCGGACAAAAGACGGCATTTCTCTAATAGCTCCACCGTCCACAGCGCGCCCGGCGTGTCGGTCAGCAATTCGCCGTCCAGTTCCTGCCGGCCCAGCCGGGTGCCGGCGTAGAGATCGTGCACGCGCGCCTTGTACGCCGCGGAGATGTGGGGGTTTTCGGTGGTGCTGCCGCCGGTGGTCAGCGTGTCGGGATCGGCGATGATGGTGCGCAGCAGCGGACCGGCGCGTGGCGTGGTGGTGATCAAGGCTCTCGGGCGGGTGCCGAGGCGCAGGCCGAGCTGGAGCATGTCCCAGCTGTCCGCGCCGCGCTCCCATTTGGCGAGCTCGTCGCACCAGGCGAGATGGTGTTCGGGGCCGCGCAGGCGGTTCGGGGAGGCGCCGGAGAAGAGCGTCGCGGTGGCGCCGGTGGTGAAGAGGAGCTGGTTCAGGCTGGGGTGCCAGTGGGCGATCCAGTCGGCGGCAACGGTCAAGAGCCCGCTGCGCCCTTCGACCATGACGCGGCGGGCATCCTCGAGCGTCGCGCCGACGAGGGCGATGGCGAGGGGCTCGCCGGTGGCGATGCCGAGCGGATCGGCGCTGCCGGCATGGCGGGCGATCTCGCCGGTCAGCCATTGCGCGCCGGCCAGCGTCTTGCCGAAGCCGCGGCCGGCCATGATCACCCAGGTGCGCCAGCTTTCCGCCTTGGGATCGTTCGGGTCGGGCAGCTGGCCCCTGTGCGCCCAACTCGGCCAGTGGGCGGCGATCGCGCCTACATCGGCGATGGGGAGGCTGGTGAGCAGGTCGCGCGCCTCGTCGTCATCGAGGTCGCCGATTGCGGCGCGCCAGGTTCGGGTCATGCCTCCGGTGGGGCCGCATCGCCCTCGGGCTTGCGGGCGGCGCGAATAATGGCGGCGCGCTGGATGATGCGTTCGATCACCTGCTCGATCGGCGGCGGCGCGGGGCGGCGGCCGGGGCGGCGGCCCTCCCCCTTCACCTCGTTGCGGTGCATGGCGAGCAGACGGTGGACGTCGGCGGCGGTGATCTTGCCGAGCGGGTGCTCCTTGAATTCG
>JBBSLM010000035.1:0-11819 GCA_038255245.1 Sphingomonadales bacterium | reverse complement strand
TTGGCGTCCAGCAATCGCGCCTCGCCGATCAGCACGCGGCGGCGGCCGCTGATCCATCGTCCCTCGGCGATCGCCTCGCCGCTTTTCAGCGGCCGCGAGAAGACCAGGTTGAAGCCGGTGGTCAGCAGGAAGCGGTCGCTGACCGTCGAATTGCAGGCGTAAAAGGCCGCATCGTCCATCATCTTGAAATAGAGCGTGCCGTGCGCCGCCCCGGCCGCATGGAAATGGGCCGGTTCGATCTCGAAACGGATGCGGGCGAAGCCGGCTTCCACGATATCGAGTTCGGAACGGAAGGCGCCGTTGACCGGGGCGGCCCGATACAGATTCTCGAGCGCGCGAAAATGCGCACTCTCGCCGCCTGCCCCCTCAGGCGGCATCGCGCGCCTCGCCGCCGGTCAGCACCGCATAGATGGCGTCGCGCGACCGGGCGCCGCGCAATTTCGCCAGCATCTGCTTGTCGCGCATCACCCGGCTGACGCGTGCCAGCGCCTTCAGATGATCCGCGCCGGCATCGGCCGGCGAGAGCAGCAAGAACACCAGATCCACCGGCAGCCGGTCCACCGCCTGATATTGCAGCGGCGCGGTTAGCCGCGCGAACTGACCGTGGATGCGGTCGAGGCCCGGCAACCGGGCGTGCGGCAAAGCGACGCCGCCGCCGAAGCCGGTCGAGCCCTGCTTCTCCCGCTCCGCCAGTGCCGTGGCGATCGCGCGCGGCTCGATGCCGAGGCGGCGTCCGGTCCCGGTAGCGAGATATTGCAGCAAGCTCTTCTTGCTGGTCGCGCCCAGGGCTTCGTCGACCCCGTCCGGGGCAAGGATATCGGATAAATCTGTCATTGTTCCGCCCGCTCGGGGCTCCGCAAATAAAAGGTCAGGACTGCCGGGGTTCGACCCAGCCGATCGTGCCGTCGCCTCGTCGGTAGACCATGTTCAGCGCCTGCGTCGCGCCGTTGCGGAACAGCAAGGCGTTGGTGTTGCGAAGGTCGAGGATCATCACCGCGTCGGACACGCTGGCCTCCGGAATGTCGACCTGCATTTCGGCCACGATCGGCGGGTTGTCCACCGGCTCTTCCGCTTGCGGCGGTGGCGCGAAGACGGTGTAGCTGGCGTCAAATTCGACATCCTCGCGGCGCGACATCTCGGCGGTGGAGGCCGAACGATCCTTCAACCGGTCCTTGTAGCGGCGCAGCTGCGTCTCGATCCGCTCGGCCGCCTGGTCGAAAGCCGGATGCGCCGAGGCGGCCTGCGCCGAACCCTTGAGCACGACGCCCTGCGGGACGCGAAGCACCAGATCGCAGGTAAAGCTGTGATCGTGCGGCCCCTTGCCGAAGGTGACCTGGGTGGAAACCGCGCGATCGAAATAGCGGTCGGCGATTGCCGTCAGCCGGTCGGTGACGTGGCCGCGCAGCGCTTCGCCGGTGTCGACCTGATGGCCCGAGATGCGGATGTCCATAAGCCTCTTTCCTCAACGCTGCCGGGGCGCATGTGCGACCCTGCGGGGCAGGCGTCAACCGGCGGGCAAGCGCTCCGCCCAGAGCGGGTTCGACAAATTCTTTTCGACGAAGCTGGCGTGCAGGACCAGTTCCGCCTCGCTCGCCATGTGCGGCCGCGGCGTGCGCGACCAGGTCATGGCGGGCGACTCGATCATGATAATCTCGGCCTTGCCGTTCGTCAGCGCCGGTTCGGCGCCCAGGCCCAGCCCGATCTGCCGCCCGCCGGTCAGCTCGACATAGACTTGCGCCAGCAATTGCGCGTCGATCAGCGCGCCATGCTTGATGCGGATGCTGCGATCGACGCCATAGCGGGTGCATAGGGCGTCCAGGCTGTGCTTCGCCCCCGGCAGACGCTGCCGGGCGATCGGCAACGTGTCGATCATCCGGGTCATGCAGACCAGCTCGCGACCGCACAAAGCCAATTCGTGATTGAGGAAGCCGAAATCGAACGGCGCATTGTGCGCGACGATCGGCGTATCTTCGAGGAAAGCGATCAGCTCCCCGCAAAGGTCGCCGAACAGGGGCTTGTCGGAGAGGAAAATATCGCTGAGCCCATGGACCGCCTCCGCCCCCGACGGCATCGGCCGACAGGGATTGAAATAAGCGTGGAAAGTGCGGCCGGTTTCGCAGCGGTTGAACAATTCGACGCAGCCGATCTCGACCATGCGGTCGCCGCCCAGCGGGCTCAGGCCGGTGGTTTCGGTGTCCAGAACGATTTCGCGCATGAGTTCCCTATGATTCCGCGCCGCTTCCAAGTCCAGTGACGATGCGGCGAACCGCCTGCCGCGTCTCTTCCAGACCGCCGCCGGTGGGAATGATATAATCGGCGCGGCGGCGCTTCTCCTCGTCCGGCAATTGCAAGGCGAGGATCGAGGCGAATTTGCCCGGTGTCATTCCGGGCCGGGCGAGCACACGGCGGCATTGCACTTCGGCCGGCGCGGAGACGACGGCGATCTTGTCCACCGCGCTCGCCCCGCCCTTTTCGAACAGCAGGGGAATGTCGAGCACCACCAAAGGCGCGTCGCGATGGGCTTCCAGAAACGCCCGGCGCTCGCGGGCGACCGCGGGATGGACCAGGCCTTCCAGATTCTGCAGCGCCTGCGGCTCGGCCAGCACCCGTTCGGCCAACGCGCTGCGATTCACGCCATCGGCGCCGGTGGTGCCCGGAAAGCGGGATTCGATCGCCGCGACCAGTTCGCCTTCGGGACCCTGCAGCCGGTGCACGACTTCGTCCGCGTCGAACACCGGCACGCCTTCCTCGGCGAACATTTTCGCCACCGTGGACTTGCCCATGCCGATCGAGCCGGTGAGGCCGAGAATGATCGTCATGACGTCAAAAATCCGAACCGCCGCAACTCGGCCAGCAGGGGCAGCAGCGGGAGGCCGAGGATGGCGAAATGGCTGCCCTCGATGCGTTCGAACAGCTGCGCACCCATCCCCTCGATCCGGTAACCGCCGACATGCCAGCGCACCTCATCCCATTCGCGCTCCAGATAGGCGGCGATGAAAGCATCGGAAAGCGGCCGCATCGTGAGGCTGACGGATTCTGTCGCGGCCCAGACCTGCTCGCCGCCGTGCGTGAGCATTGCTGCCGAGTGCAGTCGGTGCGTTGTCCCCGCCAACCCGCGCAGCTGCGCCGCCAGCTCATCGCGCGATCCAGGCTTGTTCAGCATGGATCCGTCCGCGCATTCCAGCATCTGGTCCGCGCCGAGCACCAGCGCATCGCTTCCGACCGCCGTCGCCTTTGCCAGTGCCAGCCCGGCCGCGATCGCCTGTGCCGGCAGCCCCGCCGCGATCAGCCGTCTCTTTTCGCTCTCCTCATCCGCTGGGCTCGCGACCGTTTCGAACGGCACGCCGGCCTGCTTCAGCATCGCCCGCCGCGTCGCGCTTTGCGAGGCGAGCAACAATCTCATGTCGCCGCGGCCTCGTGCCGTTCCGCCACCAGTTTCACGATCGCCAATGCCGTTTCCTCGATCGAGCGCCGGGTCACGTCGATCACGGGCCAGCCCTGGTCCGCAAAGATGCGCCGGGCGAAGCTCAGCTCGGCATTGACCGCTTCGGCATCGACATAATCCGTTTCCGGCGCCTGGTTGAGCGCCAGCAGCCGGTTGCGGCGAATCTGGATCAACCGGTCGGAATTGGTGGTGAGGCCGATCACCATCGGATGCTTCAGCTCGAACAGCCGCTTGGGCGGCGGCGATTCCCGGACGAGCGGAATGTTCGCGACCTTGTAGCCGCGATTGGCGAGATAGATGCTGGTGGGCGTCTTCGACGAGCGTGAGACGCCGGCAAGGATGATGTCCGCTTCCTCCCAATTTTCCGATTGCAGCCCGTCATCATGCGCGATCGTGAACTGGATCGCATCGACCCGGGCGAAATAGGCCGCATCCAGCACGTGCTGCCGCCCCGGCCGCCCCTGCGTCGCCTCCCCCGTCACCGCCGACAGCGCGTCGATCACCGGATCGAGCACCGACACGGCATTGATCCCACGCCGGCGGCAGGCCTGCTCCAGCGCCCGCCGGATCACCGGATTGACGAGCGTGTAGAGCACCAGCCCGGGGCGCAGCTCGATCTCGTCGAGCACCCGGCCGAGATGGCCTTCGGACCGCACCATCGGCCACAAATGCCGCACCGAGGCGACATTATCGAATTGGGCGAGACAGGCATTGGCGACCATGTCGAGCGTCTCGCCGGTCGAGTCGGAGAGGAGATGAAGGTGGAGCTGCTTCATTGCCGCTGACCGGAAGGCACCCTGTGGAAAACCATGTTGAGAGCGCTAGCGTAAGCCTTCGGACGGATTCAAGGACAGCTTCCATCCCGCCCCGCCAAAGATTCGCCCCCAGTCGGGCCAACATGGGATGAATCTTTTCCCCGGCCTGTGAGTCACGGGGACGTAACCTGCGACTCCGTGACCGTTCGCGAGTCGCTTCGTCACCCGCCTGTTGGCAAAAACCGGCGGAGCCAATAAGCCCCGCTCATCGCGCCCCAACTGTTCTCAACAATATCCTTTATATAAAGGTAAGATAGATAAGTGAGCAGTGAAGCTCGCCAGGCTGCCGGAATGACCGGCGCAGGTGCCAAGCCATTGATTCGCGTGCTAAAAGGCGAGCGGATCGAGCCAACTCCGATGTGGCTGATGCGCCAGGCGGGCCGCTATCTGCCGGAATATCGCGCCTTGCGGGCGGCCAAGGGCGGCTTCCTCGAACTGGTCTATGACAGCGACGCCGCGGCCGAGGTCACCCTGCAACCGATCAAGCGGTTCGGGTTCGACGGCGCGATCCTGTTCTCCGACATTTTGATCGTCCCGCACGCTTTGGGCCAGGATCTAATGTTCGAGGCCGGCGAGGGTCCGCGTCTGTCGCCACCGCTCGTCGATGCCATGCTGGACAGCCTTGAAGCTGTGCCTGAGCGGCTTTCGGCCATCTACGCGACTGTGGAAAAGGTGAAGGCGCGCCTGCCCGCTGAGACGGCTCTGCTGGGCTTCGCGGGCAGCCCGTGGACCGTCGCGACCTATATGGTCGCCGGCCGCGGCAGCAAGGAACAGGCCGAGGCGCGGCGCTACGCCTATCGCGATCCGGCGGCATTCGGCGCGATCATCGAGGCGATCGCGGCGATGACGGTCGATTACCTTTCCGGCCAGATCGAGGCCGGGGCGGAAGCGGTGCAATTGTTCGACAGCTGGTCGGGCAGCCTGGCGCCGCGCGAGTTCGAACGCTGGGTGATCGCGCCCACCGCGCGGATCGTCGCGGCGCTCAAGGCCCGCCACCCGCAAGTGCCGGTGATCGGCTTCCCAAAGGGCGCCGGCGCCAAATTGCCCGCTTATGCCCGCGAGACCGGGATCGACGCGGTCGGCGTCGACGAGACCCAGGACCCGGTCTGGGTAGCCGCCCAGCTACCCGCCGGCATGCCCGTGCAGGGCAATCTCGATCCGCTGGCGCTGATCACGGGCGGCGCGGCGCTTGAACAGGCCGTGTCCCACGTCCTAGATGCGTTCCGGGACCGGCCGCATGTCTTCAATCTCGGCCACGGTATCTTGCCCGACGCGCCGATCGCGCATGTCGAGCGGCTGATCGAATTGGTGCGGGGCGGGAGATAAAAGTGGACTGGGCGGAGCTGAGCGGTTTGCTATATCCTTGGATCAAATCTGCCCACATCATCTTCGTGATTTTCTGGGTGGCGGGTTTATTCATGCTGCCGCGTTACTATATCTATCATCAGGAAGCGGTGCCCGGCTCCGATGAAGAGCAGCGCTGGATCGAGCGCGAGCGCAAGCTACGCAACATCATCATCACCCCGGCAATGATCCTGGTCTGGGTGTTCGGCATCCTGCTCGCCTATCTCCTCGGCACCTGGACACAGGGTTGGTTTCACCTGAAATTGCTGCTGGTGCTCGGGCTGACCGCCTATCACGGTTACATGGTCGGCTACGGCAAGTCGCTCGCCTCCGGGGCCCGCCCCAAGAGCGGCAGGGCGCTGCGGATCATGAACGAAGTGCCGGGCGTCGCGACCGTGATCATCGTCATACTCGTGGTCGTGAAGCCGTTCTGAGCCGGACCGGTTTGCTTGACTCGGCCAAGGCCGGGGCATAACGCCAGCCAAGTCGTTTACTCCGCCGTCCGCGCGGGGCTCCTCCTTCCTTCACGACTTTTCCAAAAACGTGTCCCGGCCTCCTCGCCCGGACTCCAAATATCCAAGAGTTATCAATGCATCTCAACGACTTGAAGAAGAGAAGCCCAGCCGAGCTGGTCGCCCTGGCCGAAGAGCTGGGCGTCGAAGGCGCGTCCACCTTGCGCAAGCAGGAACTGATGTTCTCGCTGCTGAAGGTCCGCGCGGAGAATGGTGACGAGATTATGGGCCTCGGCACGATCGAGGTTCTGCCCGACGGTTTCGGCTTCCTGCGTTCGGCCGATTCCAATTATCTGGCCGGCCCCGACGACATCTATGTGGCGCCCAATCAGGTCCGAAAGTTCGGCCTGCGCACCGGCGACACGGTCGAAGGCGAGATCCGCGGGCCCAAGGATGGCGAGCGTTATTTCAGCCTGGTGCGCGTCACCCAGGTCAATTTCGACGATCCGGACGCCGTCCGCCACCGCGTCAATTTCGACAATTTGACGCCGCTTTACCCGGACGAGAAGCTGACCCTCGACAGCGCCGATCCGACCGTCAAGGACAAGTCGGCCCGGGTGATCGACATCATCGCACCGCAGGGCAAGGGCCAGCGCGCCTTGATCGTCGCGCCGCCCAGGACCGGCAAGACCGTGCTCCTCCAGAACATCGCCCGGGCGATCACCGACAACCATCCCGAAGTCTTCCTGATCGTGCTGCTGATCGACGAGCGGCCGGAGGAAGTTACCGACATGCAGCGTTCGGTGAAGGGCGAGGTCATCTCCTCGACCTTCGACGAGCCCGCCCAGCGCCACGTCCAGGTCGCCGAAATGGTGATCGAGAAGGCCAAGCGGCTGGTCGAGCACAAGAAGGACGTGGTGATCCTGCTCGATTCCGTCACGCGTCTCGGTCGCGCCTACAACACGGTGGTGCCGAGCTCCGGCAAAGTGCTGACCGGCGGTGTCGATGCCAACGCGCTGCAGCGGCCGAAGCGCTTCTTCGGCGCGGCGCGCAACATCGAGGAAGGCGGCTCGCTCTCGATCATCGCCACGGCCTTGATCGACACCGGCTCCAAGATGGACGAGGTGATTTTCGAAGAGTTCAAGGGCACCGGTAACAGCGAGATCGTGCTCGACCGTAAGGTCTCCGACAAGCGCATCTTCCCCTCGCTCGACGTCGGTAAGTCCGGCACCCGCAAGGAAGAATTGCTGGTCGACCAGGGCACCCTCACCCGCATGTGGATGCTCCGCCGCATCCTGATGCAGATGGGCACGGTCGACGCGATGACTTTCCTCCTGGACAAGATCAAGGATCACAAGTCCAACGAGGACTTCTTCGCCAGCATGAATCAGTAGCGGCACGGCCGTGGCTAAGACGGGAGCCGAAGGCGCACCGGCTTAGAAGCGGACTCGTGACGCGACCGGCCGGCCTGCGCCGCAGGCGACAGGACCGACGACGCGTGGGCTTTGCCCACGCGCCTTTCCCAGCCTAAGGTAACCTGAAGATCCAGGAGCCCGCCGTATGAAGGTTACCGTCGACGTCGATTGCACCCCCGAGGAAGCCCGCCGCTTCATGGGTCTCCCCGACCTCACCCCCGTCCACGAGGCCTATGTCGCCAAGATGACCAAGGCGGTCGACGACAGCACCAGTCCTGAGGCGTTCGGCGAGCTGATGAAGAATTGGGGACCGATGAGCGAAGCCGGCATGAATATGTGGCGCCAGATGGTGGAGCAGATGACGCCCAAATCATGAGGGCGTCGTCGCCGATGCGATGACCGAGACGATCTTCGCCCTTTCCTCCGGCCGGCCCCCAGCGGCGATCGCGATCATTCGCGTGACCGGCCCTAAAGCACTGGAAACACTTGAGAAGCTGGCTGGACTGCGGCCGGAGCCTCGCGTTGCCAAGCTCGTTACATTACGGAGCGGCGCCGAAATTCTCGACCGTGCGCTGGCCCTCAGGTTTGATGCTCCCAACACCGTCACCGGCGACGATCTGGTCGAGCTCCACCTTCATGGTGGCCGTGCCGTGGTCGAAGCCGTCTCGGCTGCGCTGGCCGCGATCGACGGGGTCCGCCCTGCCGAAGCTGGGGAATTCACCCGCCGCGCCTTCGCCAACGGCAAGATCGACCTGACCGAGGCGGAAGGCGTGGCCGATCTGCTGGCTGCGGAGACGCAGGGCCAGCGCCGTGCGGCCATCGCCTTGGCCGGTGGCGCCCTCGGACGAAAGGTCTCGGAGTGGACCGAACGCCTGCTCGCGCTCGCGGCGGCCGTCGAGGCCCAGCTCGATTTCTCCGACGAGGGTGATGTCGATGCCGGGCTGCCCACCGCGTGGCACGACAGCCGGCGGGCCTTGGCTGAAGAGATCGCGCAGCTCCTAGCCCGCCCGCCCGCGGAGCGCCTCCGGGACGGCATTCGCGTCGTCATCGCCGGCCCGCCGAACAGCGGAAAATCCACTCTGCTCAACGCCATCGTCCAGCGAGAGGCGGCGATCACTTCGGACATTGCCGGCACCACCCGCGACCTGATCGAAGTGCCGGTCGCGATTGCCGGCCTCCCCTTCCTGTTGATCGACAGCGCCGGGCTACGGGACAGCGACGATCTGGTTGAGGCGATCGGGGTCGAACGGGCCGAGGCGGCGATCGCGGGGGCTGACCTGGTCATTTGGCTCGGTGACGCACGGCATCGCCCCGAGCGGGCGGATCTCCTGCTGGTTCACACCAAAGCGGACTTAAGCCCTGGCGAAGAGGCGTCACTGAACGTCTCTGCGCTCACGGGGCTCGGGATGCCGGAGCTGCTGGCAGCCCTCGTTGAAAAGGCGCGGGAGCTCCTCCCAAGGCCGGACGAGTTCACCGTCAACGCGCGGCAACGCCAGGCGCTCGGGGGCGCGTTACAGCATATCGATGCCGCAGGACGGCACGACGACGTCCTCCTCGTCGCCGAGGAACTTCGGCAGGGCCGTCTGTGCTTCGACGCGATCACGGGGCGCGCCGGGGTGGAACATATGCTGGATGCGCTGTTCGGCCGGTTCTGCATCGGGAAATGATGTTCCACGTGGAACATCGCGCATTCTAGCGCTATCTGCGGCGCACAATGGGCAGCTTTGATGTCATCGTGATAGGCGGCGGGCACGCGGGCACTGAGGCGGCCGCTGTCGCCGCCCGTATGGGCGCGTCCGTGGCCTTGGTGAGCTTCTCCGCCGACCAGATTGGCGTGATGTCCTGCAACCCTGCGATGGGCGGCCTTGGCAAGGGGCACCTCGTTCGCGAGGTGGATGCGTTCGACGGTCTGATCGGGCGCGCTTCTGATTCCGCCGCCATCCATCATCGCATGCTGAATGCCAGCAAGGGAGCCGCCGTGCGCGGCCCCCGCGTTCAGGCCGATCGGAGGCTCTATAAGGCTGCGATCCAGGCGGCGGTCCGGTCCCAGCGGGGTTTGAGTATTGTCGAGGGCGAAGCGTTCGCGCTGATCCTGAAGGGCTGCCGCGCGACCGGCGTGCGCCTGGCCGACGGACGCCAGCTCTCAGGCAGTGCGGTCATTCTCGCCACCGGGACCTTCCTCGGCGGCAAGCTCTTCTTCGGTCTGGAGACGGAGGCCGGAGGGCGCGTCAGCGAGCGGGCGGCTACCGAGATGGCGCACCAGTTGCGAGCCCTGGGCCTGCCCTTGGCTCGGCTCAAGACGGGCACACCGCCGCGGCTGGATGGGCGCTCGATCGACTGGTCGGGACTCGAGCGGCAGCCATCGGACGATGGCGCCTGGACGATATCGCCGATGTCGGCCGGGCGCGGTAATCCGCAGCTCAGTTGCTTCATCACCCGCACGAACAATGAAACCCACCAGATCATCCGTGAGTCCCTTCATCGTTCGCCGCTTCATTCCGGCGATATCCAGGGTGCGGGCCCGCGTTACTGTCCGTCGATCGAGGACAAGGTGCAGCGCTTCGGCGACCGCGACGGGCACCAGATCTTTCTCGAGCCCGAGGGATTGGACGATCCGCTCATCTATCCGAACGGCATCTCCACTTCGCTCCCGGTCGATGTGCAACTGGCCATGATCCGCTCGATGGCGGGGCTTGAGCGCGCCGAGATCGCGCAGCCCGGCTATGCCGTGGAATATGATCATGTCGACCCACGTATTCTTCACCCCACGTTGCAGGTCCGCGACGTCGCCGGGCTCTATCTGGCCGGCCAGATCAACGGCACCACCGGCTATGAAGAAGCCGCCGCGCAGGGCCTCGTCGCGGGGCTGAACGCTGCCGCCTGGGTCGGCGGCCGCGCCCCGCTCCTGTTCGATCGCGCGACCTCTTATATCGGCGTGATGGTGGACGATCTGGTGCTGCAGGGCGTCACCGAGCCCTACCGGATGCTCACCGCGCGCGCCGAGTATCGCCTGCGCCTACGCGCCGACAACGCCGAGGTTCGGCTTTCGTCCCAAGCCAAAGCGGCCGGCTGCCTGTCCAGTGAGCGGCGCGCGCATCTGGCCAAGGACAATGAAGAGCGAAGCCATATCGCGGTCGCTCTGGCCAATTCAGTGAGCGGTCGAGACCTGCAGGCGGGCGGGGTCGACGTCCGCGACGACGGGTTGAAGCGCACCTTTGCCGAATGGCTCCGCTTCCCAGCAGTCGATGCGCAGATGCTGCGGCGCCTCCTCCCCGCGCTGGCGGATGCTTCTGATCGTCTGCTGGAAGAAGCTGTCCAGGATCATCGCTATTCCCCCTATCTCGACCGGCAGGACGCTGAAATTGCGCGTCTTCGCGGCGACGACGCGATCATCTTGCCCGACACGCTCGACTATGCGGCAATCCCCGGCCTCTCGCTGGAGATGATGGAGCGCCTTTCATCGTCTCGCCCGACGACTCTTGGCGCGGCGGCGCGAATTCGCGGGATCACCCCTGCGGCCCTTACCGCGATCCTCGTCTTTGTCCGCGGCAAGCTGGCGGCCTGAATGCCGACCGGGCAGATCGAGGATGCCGATCAATGGCTCCACGAGACTTTTCCAGATGTTTCACGTGAAACATGGGAGCGGCTGGACGCCTTCGAAGCGCTTCTACGCGCAGAGAACGAAACCCAGAATCTCGTCTCACGTGGCACACTCGACCGCATTCGCCTCCGCCACTTCGCCGATTCCGCCCAACTGATCCACTTTGCCGAGGGGGCGCCTGCCAACTGGCTCGACCTCGGAAGCGGTGCCGGCTTCCCGGGGCTGATCATCGCAGCGCTGTCGAGCCACAAATTGACTCTGGTCGAGTCGCGTCGCCTTCGCTTCGAATTTTTGCGCCGCGCGGCCGACCTGCTCACCATTTCCGATCGGACGGAGATCGTCGGCGCCCCACTTGAGCGCATGCCTGGTGCGCAGTTCGACGTCATCAGCGCCCGCGCCTTCGCGCCGCTGGCCCGTCTACTCCCGCTCGCCCACCGCTTCTCCACAGAAAACACGATCTGGATCCTGCCCAAGGGGCGCAGCGCCCAGTCGGAACTGGATCAGGTGCGCGATGCGTGGCAGGGTGACTTTCGCCTCGAACCCAGCCTGACCGATCCAGAGGCTCGCATCATTGTCGCCAAGGGCGTGCAGCCGCGCCCGGGGCGAAGGGAGAGGCCATGATCCGCATAGCAGTCGCGAACCAGAAAGGCGGGGTCGGCAAGACCACGACCGCGATCAATCTCGGCACCGCCCTCGCCGCGACCGGGGATCGCGTCCTGATCGTCGATCTCGATCCGCAGGGCAACG
>JBBSLM010000034.1:0-12023 GCA_038255245.1 Sphingomonadales bacterium | reverse complement strand
TCGAAAGCGCGGACATCATGCCCACCCTTCGCGAGATTCGCGGCCATCCCGCCGCCCATATTGCCCAGCCCGATGAATGCGACGCGTGCCATGCCACCACTTTCCATTACTCAAAGAGGAAACCTTAGCGGTGTTTCCTCACCCTATCGCCGACCAAACATTGCGGAGATGGCACTACCGGTCAGTCCAACCGCCATAAATGCCAAACCTGGAGCGGCAAACAGCAAGGCAAGATACCACGGCCATTCCCAAACTTGCCAAGCTCCAAAGAACGAGAAAATTACGAGGGGCAGGGTAAATTGAAAGAAAAGAGCGACGACCATCACGCCGACCGCTCCGCCAAAACCCCAGTAAAGTTCTGCGCCAAGCCAGCCAGCGTAGATTTGGGAAACAGCGTATACAATGATCACGCAAATCCAGAGAAGAGCGAACAAGCCTCCTCCTAAGCGCTCCAGCATGGCGACCCCCTCATCAGTCTCTCCCTACTACAGTCGAGCCTCCGACTCGCGAAGCTATTTCCCCTTCCACTCCGCCGGGCGCTTGGCCACGAACGCGCTCATCCCTTCCTTCTGATCCTCGGTGCCGAACAGCCCGTGGAACAGCCGGCGCTCGAACAATATCCCCTGGCTCAGCCCATTCTCGAACGCGGCATTGACCATTTCCTTGTTCGCGATCGCGGCCAGCGGCGCCATGCCGGCGATCGCCTCCGCCGTCTTCAGCGCCTCGTCCAGCAGCGACGCCGCCGGCACCACCCGCGCGACTAGGCCCGCGCGCTCGGCTTCCTCGGCGCCCATCATCCGCCCGGTCAGGCACATTTCCATCGCCTTGGCCTTGCCGATCGCCTTGGTCAGCCGCTGCGATCCGCCCATGCCCGGCGCGACGCCCAGCTTGATCTCCGGCTGCCCGAACCTGGCCGTATCCGCCGCGATGATGAAATCGGCCATCATCGCCACTTCGCAGCCGCCGCCGAGCGCGAAGCCCGCCACCGCCGCGATCCATGGCTTGCGCGTCGCCGTCACCTGCTCCCAGCCGGCGAAGAAATTGGAGCCATACATGGAGGCGAAGCCCTGGCTCTCCATCTCCTTGATGTCGGCCCCGGCCGCGAACGCCTTCTCACCGCTGCCGGTCAGCACCAGGCAGCGCTGGCTCGCGTCGGCATCATAGGCGCGAAAGGCCGCGATCAGATCACCCAGCACCTGGCTGTTCAGCGCGTTCAGCTGCTGCGGTCGGTTGAGCGTGACGAGCGTCACCGCGCCCTTCTTCTCGACCAGGATGGTTTCGTATTCGGCCATAAAACATCTCCGTCACCCGGGACTTGATCCGGGGCCTGCCTTCTTCAACCCCGCTTCGGAAAGAAAGGCGGGTGCCGGGTCAAGCCCGGCATGACGATTATTCGGGAAGCGGCGTCCACGTCTGCCCGCTCGGCAGCGGTTCGAACATGCTTTCGACCAGAGCGTCCGACACATCCTCCGGCGTCGCCGGGTCCCATTTGGGCGCATTGTCCCGGTCGATCAGCAAAGCCCGCACGCCCTCCCGGAAATCCGGATAATGGGTCATCCGCACTGCCATCGCATATTCCTTGGTCATCTCCGCCGCGAAGCTCGGCATGCCATAGGATTGCGCCAGCAGCCGCAGCGACACCTTGCAGGCCAGCGGCGAGCGCGCGCGCAACGTCGCCAATTCCTTCTGCGCCCAATCGGAGCCGTCGGCCTCGAGCGCCGCGATGATCTCCTCCAGCGTCTCGCCGGCGAATGTCCGGTTGATCCGCAGATCGTTCTCGCCGATCCGCGCGTCCGGCGGCGACACCGCGGCCTGGCCCAATATGCCTTCCACCCGCTCCGGATGCTCGGCGATCCGCGCCTTCACGTCCTCCAGCGAGGCGGACGGGATGTAATGGGTCGCGATGCCCAGATATTTGCACTCGGCCCCGTCCAGCCGCGCGCCGGTCAGCGCCAGGAACTTGCCCATGCTGCCGGGCAGCTGACTCAGATAACGCCCGCCGCCGACATCGGGGAAAAAGCCGATCGTCGTTTCCGGCATCGCGAAGCGGGTATTCTCGGTCGCCACGCGATAGCGGCTGGGCTGGGCGATGCCGACGCCGCCGCCCATCGTTACCCCGTCCATGAACACCACGGTCGGCTTGTAATAAGTGAACAGCAGATGGTTCATGCGATATTCGTGCAGGAAGAATTCCTCCGCGACGCCATCCTCCTCGCCGACCGATTTCGCGATCGTCACCACGTCCCCGCCCGCGCAAAAGCCGCGTCCCTCGGCATGGTCGATCATCACCAGCCGGATTTCGGGATTGTCGCGCCAGCGCAGCAGGGCCGCCGTCGTCGCCTTCACCATCTCCAGGTTCAGCGCGTGCAGCGCCTTCGGCCGGTTCAGCCGCAGCCTCCCCGCCGCGCCCTCATCCTCGGCGCGGACGGTCTCGATCGAACTCATCTTCTAAGGTGCCTTTGCGTAACTGCCCGGCGCAGCTTCGATCCCGTCCGCGATTGCGCGGGCGGCGACCGTCTTGCCGCTGCCATGATCCTGCAACCAGATGTCCCACCAGGGCCACCAGGACCCCTCGTTGCGCGTCGCCGCGGCGAGCCATTCGTCCGCCGTCTTCGGCTTCGTGTCCTTGCCGGTCCAGAAGCCATGCTTGTTCGCGGCCGGCGGATTGATCACGCCGGCATTGTGCCCCGATCCGCCCAGCACGAAGTCCGCGCCGAGCAGCCGCGCTCCGTCATAGACCGCTTCCCAGGCCGACACATGATCGTCCTTCAGCGCGATCGACAGGATCGGCGTCTCGATCGCGGTCAGGTCGATCGGGGTTCCCTTCACCTCGAACGCACCGGGCTCGCGCAGCCGGTTGCCGTGCAGCAATTGCCGGTTGTACGACGTCAGGAACGCCGCCGGGATCCGCGCCCCATCCTCGAACCAGTAGAGCAGGTCCGAAGCCGGCGCCTGCTTGTCCAGGAGATAATGATTCACCACGCTCGACCAGATCAGATCGTTCGCCCGCATCGCCGAGAACAGCCGCTGCAGCTCCAAACTGTCGATATAACCCTGCTTCTCGACATGCGCGTCCAGCGCGTCCAGATGCGCCTCGTGCACGAAGGCCGACCAGTCGCGCATGTCGGCGAAATCGATCATCGATCCGATCAGGGTGGCGCTGTTCACTTCCCTCTCGCGCCCCTTGGCGGCCAGCCACGCCAGCGTGATCGCCACCAAAGTCCCGCCCAGGCAGAAGGAGAAGAAATCCACCTTCGCCTGGGTCCGCTTGCCGACAATCTCCAGCGCCTCGACCAGGGCCAGGATATAATCCTCCACCCCGGCGTCGCGATGCTCCTGCGTCGGGTTCACCCACGACACCACAAACACCGTCCGCCCCTGCTCGACCAGCCAGCGCACCAGACTCTGCCGCGGCACCAGATCGATCATGTAGAAACGGTTCACCAGCGGCGGCACGTACAGCAACGGCTCGGCCGCGACCTTGTCCGTGGTCGGATTGTACTGGATCAGCTGGAACAGCCGCGACTGATACACGACCTGCCCTGGTGTGGCCGCGATCGTCACGCCTTTCTCGAACGCATTCGGGTCGCTGCGCCGGCGCACCACGCCTTTGCCCTCGCGCAGATCCTCCAGCAGATTGGCGAAGCCGTTGGCCAGATTCGCGCCCTTGGTCTCCACAATCCGCTCGACCACGTCCGGATTGGTCATCGCGAAATTGGTCGGCGCCACCGCGTTCAGCCAGGAGTCGAGCAGGAAGCCGACCATGCGATGGTCCGGGCTCTCCTCCGCGACGCTATCCACGACCCCATGCATCTGCTCCGACGCGAGCAGATAGCTGTCCCGGATCGCCCGATACCAGGGATCGGCCTCCCACTTCGCCGAAGCAAAGCGCCTGTCCTTCTTCTTCGGCGCGGCTTCCTCGGCCGGCGTCACCTGCCAGGCCTTCAGCCAGAAATCGCCCCATTGCTGCGCCCCGTCGACCCACGCGCTCGCGAGTTTCTCTGGATGCGTCGCCATGCGCGTGGTGAAATCACTCATCGCCTTGGCGACCGCCATCGGATCATAAGACCGCGTCTGCGCCCCCGCCAACGGCGCCGTCATCGCTGCCTGCATCGCCTTCAAGGCGTCGTCCCAGCCCGTCATTGCCGCAGCAAATCGCGGGAGATAATCACGCGCATGATCTGGTTGGTCCCTTCCAAAATCGAATGGACGCGCAAATCGCGCCAGAACCGCTCGATCGGATAATCCTGCAAATAGCCGTAGCCGCCGTGCAGCTGCAGCGCCTTGTCCGCCACCTCGCTGCCCACGTCGGTCGCGAAACGCTTCGCCATCGCCGCGAAGCGGGTCTTGTCCGGCGCATTCCCGGTCACCTTGACCGCCGCCTGGTACAAAAGCGTCCGCGCCGCCTGCAGTTCCGTCTCCATGTCGGCCAGCATGAATTGCGTGTTCTGGAAATCCGCGATCGCCTGCCCGAACGCCTGGCGCTCCTTGGTGTAGCTGACCGCCTCGTCCAGGCAGCGCTGCGCCCCGCCCAGCGAGCAGGCGCCGATGTTCAGTCGCCCGCCGTCCAGCCCCATCATCGCAATGCGGAAGCCCTCGCCCTCGGCCCCGACCAGATTTTCGACCGGCACGCGCACGTCGTCGAAATTCACCTGGGCCGTCGGCTGCGAATGCCAGCCCAGCTTTTTCTCCTGCGCGCCGAACGACACGCCGGGCATATCCTTTTCGATCACCAGGCAGGAAATGCCCTTCGGCCCATCGACGCCCGTCCGCACCATGCAGACGTAAAGCTCATTCTCGCCGCCGCCCGAGATGAACGCCTTGGAGCCGCTGACGACATAGCAATCGCCATCCCGCACCGCCCGCGTCTTCAGCGCCGCCGCGTCCGAGCCCGATCCCGGCTCGGTCAGGCAATAGGCGCCGAACCGCTCCATCGACACCATCGACGGCAAATATTTGTCCTTCACCGCGCCCAGGCCGAAGCGGTCGATCATCCAGGCCGACATATTGTGGATCGAAATGAACGCGCTGGTCGACGGACAGCCATAGGCCATCGCCTCCATGATCAACGCCGCCTCGAGCCGCCCCAGCCCGATCCCGCCGCTCTCCTCGCTGACATAGATCGCGCCGAAGCCCAGCTCCGCCGCGGCGCGGATCGTGTCGCGCGGGAAGATATGCTTCTCGTCCCACTCCGCCGCATGCGGGGTCAGCGCATCGGCCGTGAATTGCCGCGCCATCTCCTGGATCTGGCGCTGCTCGTCGGTCAGGTCATATTGAGTCATTGCGGGGGCTCATTAGCATTGCCGGGCGGCGAGGGAAGCTCCGAAAGCCCCTCCCTGCAAGGGAGGGGTTGGGGGTGTGTGGGGTGACCGTCACGTCATCCCTCTGGTCAGCTGCTGCGGCTACCCTGCCTTGTAACCCAATGCACTGGCCCGAAATCGCTTTGAGGTTTCCAAGCTGGATTCGTCGAAGAATGGCAATCCGCGAAGTTTGTGGCTCTTGGCGTAGACTTCCGGCAGCTCATGTTGTGCTTCGATGGCTTCAAGGAAGTCATTCTTCCACTCTTCACCCTTGGCGAGGTGAGCGCCCTTCGGCTCGATAAAGAGCTGGACGACTACCGCTTCTCCCTTTTCATCATGCTCAAGGAACAGGAGGAAGTCCGGCTCGAATCCTGCGCCGTCCGCAAAATTATACAGCTTCACGGCCTTCTCGTTACGGACAAGCCGCACGTCGCCGTAGGCTTCCCTGAGTTCGTCAATCCGCCGCCCGAAATGCCGAACGAGTTCCAGCTCGGCCGTGGTGCCGTAGAAGTCGTCGTGTGCGAACCAATCCGCATCTCGGAGGTCCACGCCGTCATTGTCGGGCCAATCGGCCCACCGCTGCCGATAGGGCCCGCCGACGGTGAGCGTCGCGTCTTTGACAGCCGATCGGACGCCGTTTGGTTTGAACAGGCGCGTTCCAGTTTCGCTGTGGCTGTTCCGTTCAATGGCTTCACGCACGTCCGCGAGAGCTGTCTGAGCTACCTCAAGTTTTTCCGCCTGGGTCAGCTTGTCGAGCAGGCCGGACGGGCCGCTTAACTCGATAGTGATGCCAGCGAGAAACGACGCATCATCCATAAACTCGCCAACGCTCTTCAAACGCGGGAAATGATGCTTGAGATTTCCGAAGCGGAAGAAGCGGTTGCTATCGAGCGCATGCCGGAGCACGGCCACGCCGAGGTCCGCAAAACGCTTTTTGTCCGTCCGTATCCCGGTCCCGCTGGCCGTCGTGACTGTATCGGTCCCGAAGGCATCGGATGCAGTCGTGCGTCCGGTGTATCCGATTGAGACCCTGATCAGCTCCGGGACCTGGTAGTCTTTCAGGGAAAAAATGCTGCTGCGCTCGTTTGTGCGCCGCTCGTTCGCGAACAGCACACCCGATTTATAAAGCTTAGTCTCCTTGAAGGCGTCCTTGACGCGGATGGTCGCCTTCTTGGTGTCTTCGTCCATCATGCCCGAATTTACGAGCGCTTCCTTGATCTGCGCGAAATAGGTCGGGTTGTGCGAGCAATGGTAATGCAGTGTCTCTATGACACGCAGGGGGGCATCTTCGACTCCGTCATATTTGCGTTGATCGGACGCATCATCAGGACGGTCACGCGCAACGAAAGGCCAGTACCGAGCACCGCGACCGATCAGCTGAGCTTCCTGGTTCGTCGTCTTGTTCGTGCCAGTGTCGTAGAGCCGCACGATGTCGAACAGGTTGAGCACGTCCCAGCCTTCGTTGAGCTTGTCGACAGCGAAAATCGCGCGCACTTCGTTGTCGCGATCCTCCAGCGTGTTGAGCTCGATCTGTAGCCGTTCGAGGTCTTCGGGCCTGTTGACGTTTCGGACCTTGGCCGGTCCGAAATCGAGGCGCAATTCGCCCGCGAAGTCCGAAGCCAACATAAGGCCGGGCGTGCCCGGCGTCCCGATGATGTATGTCAGCGCCTGGCCCACGATATCGTCAGTGCCGGTGTATTGATCGCGCAGCCTTTCGAGGTCCGGGGCGTCGAGGTTTTCGATCAGTTGTGAAAAGCGCTCCTCAGCCACCGCAGATTCGGCAATGATCTTCGATTTGAACAGGATGACGGGTTTCAGGAACAGCCTGTGTTCGCCGGCCAGCTTCCGGCGGTACTGGCTCAGAACGATCGCTTGCAGCATCCGCTCTTGGGCCGGAATGTCGGCACGGCGTAACTCGATTTCCTTCGAATAAAGGTCGGCGCGAAACTGGCGCAGCGAATAGTCCACCAGCAGTTTGTCGATATATTTGGCGGCGATGGCCGGATGTCCGAAATCCTGCGTTGCCGTGAAATCGAGCATGATGTTGCGCTTGTCGGCACGGAAAATGCGGTTGACCGTCCCTTCCCAGCTTTGCAGCTCCTCGAGTTCGACCTGCGCCGGGTTGCGCTTGGTCTCGGCATTGAGGTGGTGGGCCTCGTCGGCGATCAGCACGACACCGCCCCGCTGCCCACGATCCTGAAAGTCCTCGATCGTTACACCGTTCTCGCGCGGCCGGTTCATTTCGCTGTGCAGCGTTCCTAAGGTGGTGAAGCGGATGTTGATGGCCGCACGGTCGCTCTCGCCGAAATTGCTCACCTCGCGGACGGTGATTGGCACCCCGTCGATGCGGATCGCCTCGGCGAACAGGTACTTGCTCGCCCCCCGATCGACGAAATTGGCCTTGGTCTTCTCGACAATCTGCGTCTTATCGACGAAGAACAGGAAATCGCGATAGCCGCGCGTGTAGAGGTCGAGGATCAGCGCGGCCATCAGCACGGTTTTCCCGCTGCCTGTCGCCATGTGAAACAACAGGTGCGCGGGGTGCTGCCGCTGTTGCGATTCCATGTAGAACAGGAAGCGCTGTAACGCTGCGACCTGATAGGGGCGCAGGATCGGGGCAAGATTGTCCGTGACGGCCAGTGGAATTTCGGCGTTGAGTTGGCCGAAGCGTTCGAGCGCATCCAGTTCCTGCGCGAGCGTTTGCGTGCTCACGCCTCGCCCTCATAGAACGCCTTGGTGACGGCGATGTCTTCCATGCTAAGGCCGCTGTCCGCGTCGTCGATGTCCCCATAATTCACATAGAGGTGGTTCGCGTCGAGACTGTCGAGCAGCACTTGTTTGCGCTCGTCGAAGACGAGCGAAGCCCATTCGTCCCAGTCCCAAAGAGATTGATCGACCTTGTAGCGCCACCACCCCTTCTCGCGCACGTCAGCGGCGACCGCGGCGAGCGCGCCATCGTCCACGGCGCTGCGGATGCGGATGGCAAAGGCTTCGTTGGCTTCTGCGAGTTCTGCATAGACAAAGCGCACGTCTTGCAAATCGTCTCGCTTGATCACTTCGATGATGCGCTGGCGCGTGCAGGTCCTTACGTAGGCCAGTTGCTCGGTCATGATGAAGCTGCGCGTCCCTCCATCCGCCTTGTTCAGCTCTAGCACGGCGTGGCCCGTTGTCCCGCTGCCGCCGAAGAAATCGAGTACGATTGCCGTCTTATTTTCCCCGACGGCAGCCCGAAGGCAGTCGTGCACTGTCCACAGCGATTTCGGGAAAGTAAACTCGCATCCGGGCACAAGTTCTTTCAACAATTGTGTACCATAGGCGTTGGCGTCGTACCGGGTGTCGAACCACACAGTACGCATCATGCCGAAATCCTTGCCGAGCTCGATTTCGTAGTGCCCCTTGCGCCATACGGCGCGCAGCAAGTGCCTGATCTCGTCTACCGATTGCCGAGCGTAGCGCCATTTACGTTCGACCCCCTTGGTATCGATGGGAAAGACTTCGTACTCGTCGCCGTCTTCGACGGTCTGGTTCGGATGGATGTTATCGTCCAACACTTCGCCAAACCCGACGACTTCTCCATCCTTCACTTTCACGGCGTAAAAGCAGTTTTTTGCGTCTGAACGCTCGCTCTCAGTGCCCCAGTTGCGTAGGTTGGACCAATCCACCTCGTCCTGATCGATCTTGCGGTCTCCTATGGATTTTTGGTTCTTCGGGATGACGAACAGCGCGTACTCGTTGATGTAGGAAAAATTTGCTCCCTGCACACCGCGCGGGTTGTGGACGATTGAAATAAAATGAATTTCATGTTCCGGGAAAATCTCGTGGATCATCGCCCCGAGAAAGAAGAATTCATTCTCGTCAATAGCGATGATCATCGATCCGTCACGCTTGAGTAGAAGCTTCGCGACCTCCAGCCGGTTCTTCATGAACGTCAGCCAGGACGAATGATTGAAGCGGTTGTTGTAAAGGAATGTGTTCGACGCCGACGGCGGATTATACGGTGGGTCGATGTAAATGCAGCTAATCTTCCCTGCATAGCGCGCGCTCAGGCTGTGCAGCGCAAGCAGGTTATTGCCCTTGATCAGCAAATTGTCGCCAGCGCAGATCGACTCCGCCTGCTTCGGCTTGTCTGCCCTCGCGGCCTGCGCGTCCCACAACTCAAAGCCGGTCAGCGCCTTGGGTTCGAACAAGCGTGTGATGTCGTCGGGGGCGAGCGTCGTGTTCCAGAAAACCTCGTCCCGCTTGACGTCCTCCTTGGTCATCCCGCCTTCGAGGACGCAATCCTTGTAGGGCCAGGCAAGGACGACGTCCTCGCTCGCCGAGAGGAATCGGCCCGAACGATCGGTAAGTCCGATCTTATTGCGGAATGCCGTGTAGCTGTCGGGCAGGAACGCTTTGTTGGCGATGAATTCCTGGAACCTGGCCTTGTCGAAAATGAGCGTGTCGCCGACCGCCGTGAAGAACTGGCGCTTGATCGCGTCGGATGACATCAGGCGAGCGAGAAAGCCCTCGTCGAGGTTAGCGGCGCGCGTGATTAGGACATTCTTATTGAGCTTGCCGTGTTCGTCCAGAAGCGCGGGGTCATCCGCGAGCAAGGTTTCGAGATCAGCGTAGAGATTCTGCAAGCGGTCCTCCCGTTTGCGACCCTGCTAACAGGCACATCGCATGCGGGCAAAGGTAGCGTTGTGCGCGCGTCCAATAGCCCTGCCGCCGGAGCGGCGCGCCGCCGCCAAACCTATCGCTTCCCCGACCAGTGCCACCGCCCGCCTCGCCTTGGGCCCGCACGACCTCAACTAAACTCCCGCGCCGGCGCCGCCTCCTGCCGGGCCTCCGCCAGCGACGCCAGACACAGCGCCACTCCGCCCAAAAACACCACCCCGATCCACAGATAATAGCCCGCGCCATAGGCCAGCACCGGCGTCACGCCGTCATTGGTATGGACCCGCGTGAAGGCCAATGCGTGCGCCGCGAGCAGGCTGGTCAGCACGCCGATCATCAGCCCCCAGACGAGCGGCGGCCGGCCGCGCACCAGCAGCGCCAGCGCCGCCGCGAACAGGAAATTGGCGACCCAGGCGAATTGCCCGAGCATGAAGCCGAGCCAGCCCAGGCAGAGCACGGCCCAGCCGTCCCAGCGCTCCCCGCTTGCCGTTCCGAATGTCGCCACCGGCAGCAGCAATGCCGCCGTCCAGCCCAGTCCAAGCAAGATCGCCACCGCCCGCCAGGACGGCCCAATAACGGGTCCCATCGCGCTCCCTCCCACGGCTCATCTGATCCGTGGGAGGAAGGGATGCGCCCCGCTTTCCGAGTCGCGCGTGCCGGTTGCGACTGGACCCGCAGCAGAAGCGGCGAAGGCGCGCCCGGCGGGTTTGTCCCGCAGGGCGCGCCTTTCGTCGCGCCCTTACAAACTCATCCGCCAGATGATCCCGATCAAGGCGACCAGGATGAACGCGATCATCGGCAGCCAGCCGCGCAGGCCGGTGCGGAAGTCCTTCGGGTGATCGCTGCGGAATTGCAGGAAGCGCGGCTCGAGCCCCTGCAAATGCGCGACCTGGACGATCTCCTCCGGCGAGCCGCTGGTGAGGAAGGCGAGCAGTTCGGCCCGCTCCTCCTCCGCAATCTCCGGATAGCGGCGCAGGAGAGTGGTCATCCGCTCGGTGCGCGGAGTGGCGGCGTTCGCCGACGCGTCGGCAGGGCCCCGGCGCCCGGCCGGGGATAGGTTTGCGCTGGTCATGTGATGCTCCAAAGGTCCGGGCGCCCCGCTGCAGGGGGTCGCCTCTAGTCAAAAGCCAAAGATTCGGGGCTTCAGACGATTGGAGGAGCGCGGGCCTGGTAGGCGCGGGAAGGGCGCCCCGGGCGGGACGCGGACGGCAGTGCAGGCAGGACAGCCTGTCCGGAGAACATCGCGGTCGCGGAGAGAGCCGCCGGCAATGGGCCGGGATCGTCCGCCTCGTCGTCGGCCGCAGCGCGATCCTGCTGCGCCGCCTCCGCCCACCGCTCCGCCCCACCCTCGGCAATGCCGATATCAGGTGCGTAGGAAGCGGTGGCTAATGACGGCGCGGCGAGCCGGTCGTCGGCCGCCACCGCCGGCACTGTCCCGCCCAGGATGACGAACAGCAAGGCGAGCAGGCGCGCGGCCCGTCCCAATGCGTCTTTCGCCAGAGGTTTCGCGACGCGCAATGCCAGCTCCCGTCCGGATGGACCGCGCAAGCGATGTAGTCCCCCCGCCCCCAAACGCAAGAAGCCCGGCGGGACATGCATCCCGCCGGGCTCCCTTTGGCGCTCAGTCATCTAACCAGATCGGCAAAATATCTTGACATTCCACGAACCATATGCTAGACGGCCGCTCAACCTGGGAAGGGCAGGCACATGGGCAGGACAGGCGGCGGCCGCTGGGGCGAGGCGGAGGATGAGGCATTCCTGGCGGCGCTCGCCCACTTCAAGCACATCCGTCAGGCCGCCGCCGCGATCGGCTGGAGCGTCCCCACCGCGCAGCACCGCCGCCGCACCCACGCGCCCTTCGCCAAACGCTGGGCCGAACTCACCGAACGCCCGCCGCTCGCCTGGCAGCCGCTCGTCACCCAGCAACACCGCGTCGGCAACCGCCCCGGCCCCTCCCGCCCGAAACGCGTCCGCGCCGTGAAGCCCTGGACCGAGGCGGTCGAGAGCGAATTCCTCGATCTGCTCGCCTCCACCTGCAACGTCCTCTACTCCGCGCAATCGATCGGC
>JBBSLM010000033.1:0-12318 GCA_038255245.1 Sphingomonadales bacterium | reverse complement strand
GCAGGACCCCGATGTTCTCGACACTTGGTTCTCCTCCGCGCTCTGGCCGTTCGCGACCATGGGCTGGCCGGAGGATTCCGACCCCAAGCTCCACGGCCGCTACCCCAATGATGTGCTGATTTCCGGCTTCGACATCCTGTTTTTCTGGGATGCGCGGATGATGATGCAGGGCATGCACTTCATGCAGGATGTGCCGTTCCGCACGCTCTATCTGCACGGCCTGGTGCGCGCGCCGGACGGGCAGAAAATGTCCAAGTCCAAGGGCAATGTCGTCGATCCGCTCGGCCTGATCGACAAATATGGCGCCGACGCTTTGCGCTTCTTCATGGCGGCGATGGAAAGCCAGGGCCGCGACATCAAGATGGATGAAAAGCGCGTCGAGGGTTATCGCAATTTCGCGACCAAGCTCTGGAACGCGGCGCGCTTCTGCCAGGCGAACGGCATTGGCGGCAGCGACCAGCTCGAGCCGCCGGCCGCGACCCTGCCGGTCAATCGCTGGATCGTCGGCGAAACGGTCAAGACCGTGCAGGCGCTGGACATTGCGCTGGCCGAGCTGCGCTTCGACGAGAGCGCCAACACGATTTACGCCTTCGTGTGGAACACCTTCTGCGACTGGTATCTGGAGCTGATCAAGCCGGTGCTGTCCCCATCCGTCACCCCGGCGAAGGCCGGGGCCCAGCCCAATAAAGAACTGGATCCCGGCCTTCGCCGGGATGACGACGTGGGAGCGAATGAAACCCGCGCAGTCGCCGGCTGGGTGCTCGACCAGATATTGGTGATGCTCCACCCATTCATGCCGTTCGTGACCGAGGAACTCTGGGGCGCGATGGCGGAGCGGCCGGATTATCCCCTGATCACCGCGAAATGGCCGATGGCGGATGCGCAGGCGCTCGATCCTGAGGCTGGGCCGGAAATCGATTGGCTGATCCGCTTGGTGGGTGGCATCCGCGCTGCAAGGGCCGAGCTGAACGTCCCGCCCGGGGCGAAGCTCGCTTTGCATGTCAGCGGCGCCTCAGCCGCGACTCAAAGCCGGATCGAGCGCAACAAGGCGGCCTTGCAGCGCCTTGCCCGGATCGAGACGATCAGCAGCGGGGATGCTCAGGGCGGCGCTGCTCAGATCGTGATCGACGAGGGAACCTACATCCTGCCGCTGGAAGGCGTGATCGACATCGCCGCCGAGAAGACGCGCCTGCAAAAGGCTGCCGAAGCGGCGGAGAAGGAGCGCGACTCCCTCGCCGGCCGGCTCAACAATCCCAGCTTCGTCGAGCGGGCCAAGCCGGAAGCGGTGGAGAAGGCCCGCGCCGATCATGCCGAGAAAGCGTCGGACGCGGAGAAGTATCGGGCCGCGCTGGCGCGGCTGGGTTAGTAGCGCTACACACCTGTCGTGACCGCCGCTTTCCCGAATATCCGTATGCGCCGCACCCGCATGGCGGCCTGGAGCCGGTCTCTGGTGGCGGAGACACACCTGTCGCCCGCCGACCTGATCTGGCCCTTGTTCATTGCGGAGGGCGACGCCGAAGAACCGATCGCCAGCCTGCCCGGCGTATCCCGCTGGCCGCTCGCCGGCATTGCCGCGCGGGCGCGGGAGGCGCGCGACCTCGGCATTCCCTGCATCGCCTTGTTCCCGAACACGCCGCCGGGCCTGCGCACCGACGACGGCCGCGAGGCGCTCAATCGCGACAATTTGATCTGCCGCGCGATCAAGACCGCGAAGGACGCCGCGCCGGAGGTCGGCGTGCTGACCGATGTCGCGCTCGACCCCTACACCGCGCACGGCCATGACGGCCTCACCGACGACACCGGCTGCGTGCTGAACGACGAAACGGTCGCGATCCTCACCGAGCAAGCGGTGCTGCAGGCCGAAGCCGGCGCCGACATCGTCGCGCCGTCGGACATGATGGACGGGCGCATCGGCGCGATCCGGTCGGCGCTGGAGCAGGCGGGGCATTGCAACGTCCAGCTGATGGCCTATGCCGCCAAATATGCGAGTGCCTTCTACGGACCGTTTCGCGACGCGGTCGGCAGCCGCGGGCTGCTGAAAGGCGACAAGAAAACCTACCAGATGGACCCGCGCAACGCGTCCGAAGCGCTGCGCGAAGTCGCGCTCGACATCGCCGAGGGCGCGGATCATGTGATGGTGAAGCCGGGCTTGCCCTATCTCGACATCATCTGGCGGGTGCGCGAGCGGTTCGAAATGCCGGTCTTCGCCTATCAGGTGAGCGGCGAATACGCGATGATCGAAGCGGCGGCCGCGGCCGGGGCAGGGGATCGTGACGCATTGGTGCTGGAAACGCTGACCGCGTTCAAACGGGCTGGCTGTTCCGGGGTTTTGACCTATCACGCGCCGGTGGCGGCGCGGCTATTGACGTAAGTACGTCATTGCGAGCGCAGCGAAGCAATCCAGAGACCGGGCCTCTCAGAATGGATTGCTTCGTCGCTTCGCTCCTCGCAATGACGGGCGAGAGTGGATTGGGGGACTAAGTGACCGAAGCAACCGCATTGGGCGCGAAGAGCAACGAGCGCTTTGCCAAGCCCCTGTTCCTCACCACGATCGTGGTGGGTTCCTTCCTGCTGTTCCTGACCCAGCCGATGGTGGCGCGCATGGCGCTGCCGCGCATCGGCGGCGCGCCGGCGGTGTGGAACAGCGCGATGCTGGTCTATCAGCTGCTGCTGCTCGCCGGCTATGCTTATGCCCATTATCTCGCCCGCATCCGGCCGCGGCATCAGGTCGGCGTCCACGTCGTCCTGCTCGGCCTGGCTGCCTTCATGTTGCCGCTCGGCTTGTGGTCGTGGATGCCGCCGGCGGACGCGAATCCGGCGATCTGGGTGCCGTGGTTCCTGATCGCCTCGATCGGGCCGCTTTTCTTCATCGTCTCGGCCCAGGCGCCGCTGATGCAGCGCTGGTATGCGCTGGAGACCAGCCGGGGCGATCCCTATCCGCTCTATTCGGCCTCCAATCTCGGCAGCTTCGCCGGCCTGATCTGCTATCCCTTGCTCGTCGAACCGCTGATGACTTTGCAGGAGCAGAGCTGGCTGTGGACCGGGATCTATGCCGCCCTGGTGCTGCTCGTCGTCGGCTGCGCGGTGACCGTGCCGGGCCATGCGGTGGAACAATTGCCGGAGGAGACGGCGCCGCCGCCGACCGGGCGCCAGGTCATCCACTGGATCGCGCTGGCCGCGATTCCGTCCGGCTTGATGCTGTCGACGACGACCCACCTCACCACCGACATCGTCGCCATCCCGTTACTTTGGGTGCTGCCGCTCGGACTCTATCTGCTGAGCTTCGTCGTCGCCTTCGCATCGCGACGGGGAGCGGCGGATTTCATCACTTTGCTCGCGCCGTTGATCATCCTGATCGCGGGCGGACTCGCTTTCGCTCGGGCCACCGGCAATCCGTTCTTCGCCGCGACCCTTGGCTTGGCTTTGCTGTTCAGCGTCGCCGTCGCCCTGCACACGGCGATGTTCCGTTCGCGGCCCGCGGTCGGCCATCTCACCAAATTCTACCTCGCCATGTCGTTCGGCGGCATGATCGGCGGGCTGTTCTGCGCGATCATCGCGCCTTTGGTGTTCGACTGGGCCTATGAGCATCCGCTGCTGATCATCGCCGCCGCCTTGCTGGTGCCGCAGACGGGCCTGGTGCCGTGGCCCCGGCATCTCCACAATACACTGACGCTCGCCTTGCCGGTGCTGGCGCTGCTCCTCTCCTTCGCGGTCGAGCGCTACGCTTATGGCTATTGGTCGATCGCGGGAATCATCGCGATTTCGCTGCTGGTCCTGGCCTGCGTCGGGCGGCGGCTGCCGTTCGCGCTCAGCCTTGCGGCCCTGATGCTGAGCTATGGCGGCTGGTCGGTGCTGCAGGAATCGGTCGCCGGCGCCCGTACGCGTTCCTATTTCGGCATCTATCAGGTCACGACCTTCACCGACCGCGACGGTCAGCCGGTGGAGACGCAGCTGATGCACGGCACCACCATGCACGGCGTGCAGAACAGGGTTCCCGGCTCGGAAACCGAGCCCACCAGTTACTATGCCCGCCGCTCGGGCGTCGGCTATGCCATGACCCATGCGCCGGACCTGTTCGGGCCGAATGCGCGGGTCGGCGTGGTCGGGCTCGGGACCGGGACGCTTGCTTGCTACAAGCAGCCGGGCCAGACCTGGCAGATTTTCGAGATCGATCCGGTGATGGTCGACATCGCCCGCTCCCAGTTCAGCTTCCTGTCGCGCTGCGCGCCGGATGCCGAGATCATCCTGGGCGACGCCCGCATCCGCGTGGCCGAGCAGCCGGAAAATTCGATGGATATCCTCGCGGTCGATGCCTTCTCGTCAGACGCGGTGCCGATGCACTTGCTGACCCGCGAAGCGCTCGCGGCCTATGGCAGCACGGTGCAGCCCGACGGCATCGTCCTGTTCCACATCTCCAACCGCTATCTCGATCTGCGGCCGGTAATCGCCGATCTGGCGGCGACCGGCGGCTGGCAGGCTGCCTTGCTCGACTATCAGCCCACGCCGCGCGAACGGGTGCTGAATTCGACGGTGTCGGTGTGGATCGCCTTGTCGCGCAACCCGGCGACGATCGACCGGCTGGTCGCTTTGTCGGGTGAGGATGTCGAGTGGGAGGCGCTGCAGCGCGATGAAGGCTTTGCCGGGTGGAGCGACGATTATGCGTCGATCATCCCGATCCTGAAGCTGCCCAGCCTGTTCTGGTGAGCATCGAAACCGAGCGGCTCCTGCTCCGGTCCTGGACCGAAGCCGATGTCGAGCCTTTCCTGCGCCACACCAATACGCCGGCGGTGATGCGCTGGCTCGGCGGCGTGCGCGATCCGGATCAAGTCCGCGACATGCTGGTGAACAGATTGCCTGGCTGGGAAGCGGAACGCGGCTTCACCTTCTGGGCGGTCGAGCGAAAGGCCGACGCTGCGTTGCTCGGCTTTTGCGGGATCAAGCTGGCCGACGACCCGGGTACGACGTTCGAGGGCGCGCACGAAGTCGGCTGGCGCCTGCGTGAAGACGTCTGGGGGCAGGGCTATGCCAGGGAGGCGGCGCTCGCCTCGCTCGCTTTCGCTTTCTCGCGCACGCAAGCGGAGCAGGTGGTCGCGCTGACCGTTGACGGCAACACGCCAAGCTGGGGCCTGATGGAAAGGCTCGGCATGACGCGGCGGCCGGATCTCGACTATGAAGGGCCGGACTGGGCGGAAGGCCCGGTGATCGTCTACAGGATCGGGAAGGACGAATGGACGGCGCGCAGCTCATAAGTTTCGGCGGCATGGCGCCGCTGATCGATCCGGCCGCCTTCGTCGCCCCGGGCGCGAAGCTGATCGGCGACATCCTGCTCGGCCCGGACGCCAGCATCTGGTATAATTGCGTGCTGCGCGGCGACGTGAACCAGATCCGCATCGGCGCGCGCACCAACATCCAGGACGGCAGCGTCCTCCACTGCGATTCGCCGCGCCCGGGCAACCCGGAGGGCTACCCGACCTTGATCGGCGAAGATGTGCTGATCGGCCATCTCGCGATGGTCCATGGCTGCGTGCTGGAGGACCGCGCCTTTGTCGGCCTCGGCTCGATCGTCATGGACGGCTGCCGGATCGAAAGCGACGCCATGCTCGCCGCGGGCGCGATGCTGACGCCCGGCAAGACCATTCCGTCCGGGCAATTGTGGGCGGGCCGGCCGGCCAAATATGTTCGCGATCTCAGTGAAGCGGACTTGATCGGAATGCGCGCAGGGGTCGTGCATTATGTCGCACTGGCCCGCGCCCATGCCGCCGCGCTCAGGGCTGGCTGACGCTCGCTTTCAGGCCGTCCAGCCGCCGATCCTGTTCCTCCGCCAGCGCCGCGATCGCAGCCCGGTCCTGCGCGATCTCGGCCCACAATTCGGCATTCACTGGTTGAGCCGAAATCTCTGTCAGCCAGGTGTCAAAATCGGCCAGGGCGCTCGACGTGATCGTCCGCGCTGCCTCGACCCGCGAAATGGCTTCCTGTGCCTGCACCCAGGAATCACTTCCCCTGCCGCCGGCGCCCCGCACGCGCGGCAGCGCCTCGCCAAAAGCGACGTCGAACACCCTGTCGCCGCCACGCGCCTCCGCCACCAGCGCGTCGGCCCGCGCGCGGAGCGCCGGATCGGCTGCTACCGGCGGATCGACGCGCACCGGCTCCTCGAACGACAATTGCTCGACCGCGCGCGGCATCAGCGATGGAAATTCTCCCCCAGTCGCGCAGCCGGCCAAAGGCATGGTCAGCGAGAGAAGGAGGCAGCGGTGCAGGATCATCGCCGCCGGTCCTAGGGAAAGGCGCGTGAGGCGGCAACATGGCGCAACACACCCTTGCGCCCCTACGCTCCGCCGCCTATGTCGCCCGTCCACGCACCCGTAGCTCAGCTGGATAGAGCATCAGACTACGAATCTGAGGGTCGGGCGTTCGAATCGCTCCGGGTGCGCCATTCTTTCCAACTTTGCGGCAAGGACCGCCCGTTCGGGGCGCGGCTTGCGCTTTACAAACGCCCCGTTCTGCGCTCCACCCTGGTCGAAGATCAGTCGAAGGGAGGACGACGTGAACGGACCAGGCGACCCCAACCAGGGCGGTTATCCACCTCAAGGCCCTGGCTATCCGCCGCCCCACGGCCAGCCGCACGGCCAGCCAGGGCAGGGCGGCTATCCCCCCAACCAGCCTTACCCGCCGGGCTATCCCCCGCCCAAAGGCAACAACACCGCTTTGCTGGTCACGCTCATCGTGCTGCTGGTCGCCGCAATTGCCGGTGGAGCGATCCTCTATTTTACCGGTGCATTTGGCGGCAGCAGCAGCAAGTCGGCGAACACCGTCGTTGCGGTCGCGCCAGCCCCGGCACCCGGTCCGGTCGTCCCGGCCGCGACGCCCACGCCGGCGCCCCCCGGACCCAATGCCGGGACGCTTACCCCGGACCAGGTCGCCGAGCGGCTCGAAATGGGCGTCACGCAGTTCCAGTCGCGGCTGCCGCTGCGCAATGGCCCTGCCACGATCACCGCCGTTTCCTCGTCGGGCTCGGTGGTCACCATGGTGATGGAGATCAGCCAGCAGCTGACCGACACTGATTGGGCCTCGCTGCAGCCGGAATTCCAGCGCAGCCTGTGCGCCGGTCCGTTCAGCCAGGCGATCAGCGCCGGTGCCTCGGCCGAGGTCGAGGTGACCGACACGACCGGCACCAGCCGGACTTATACGATCGCGAGCTGCTGACGGGTCTTCGTCAGCCGCTTGGCAGCAATCCCAGACGCTCGCGCGCCGACCAGCGCGCGAGCATCAGGACGGAGACGATTGCAAGCCCGGCGGCGAGCCCGCTCCAGATGCCGACGCCGCCCCAGTCGAAGCCGAAGCCCAGAATGACGGCGACGGCCATGCCGACCGCCCAATAGCCGAACAAGGCGAAGGCCATCGGCACCTTGGTGTCGTGCAGGCCGCGCAGCATGCCGGCGCCGACGGCCTGCGCGCCGTCGACGATCTGGAACAGCGCCGCGATGCCGATGAACGCCACCGCGAGCGGAATCACGGCGGCATTGGCGGGATCCGCCGGGTCCACGAAGATCGCGATCAAATGGTGTGGTATCGCCCACATGATCAACGCCATCAGCGCCATGAAGCCCGTTCCGAGCACGAAGCTTGTCCAGCCGGCCCGCGTGATCGCCGCCCGGTCGCCGCGGCCATAAGCGTGACCGACCCGCACCGTCACCGCCTGTGCCAGCCCCAGGGGCACCATGAAAGACAGGCTGGCGATCTGGATCGCGATCTGGTGCGCGGCGAGGCTGGCGACGCCGATCAGGCCCATCAGGAAGACCGCGGCGTTGAAGATGCCGACCTCGAGCGACAAGGTGACCGCAATCGGTAGGCCCAGCCGCCAGACCTGCCGGAACCGGGCCCAATCGGCACGCCAGAAACGGCCGAACAGATGGTAGCGGCGGAAGCGGCGGTGGCGGCTGAGAATGAAGGCGAGGACGAGGAATTCGACGCTGACGGTGATCGAGCTGCCGATGCCGGCGCCGACAAGCCCAAGCGGTGGCAGGCCGATCGAGGGGACGCCGAAGATCAGGCAGATATTGACCAGCGCATTCACCACCACCGCGCCCAGCGCCACGGCGAGGGAGAGCAAAGGCCGCTCCATCGCCGCAAGGAAATTGCGCAGCACCAAATAGAGGAAAGCCGGCAGCAACGCCCACATCAGGTGGCGTACGAAGCTCTGTGCCTGCGCGGACAGCCAAGGGTCCTGGCCCAGCAGCAGCAGGATCGCCTCGCTGTGCCACAGGAATAGCCACATCGGCACGACAAGCATCACCGCTGCCCACATCGATTGTCGCACCGTCCGCCGCACGTCGCGGACGCTATTCTCCCGCCGCCCCCGTTCGCGGGCGATCATCGGCGACGCGGCGGTCAGCAGCCCCATCCCGAAAATCAGGCAGAAAACGTAGAGGTTCACCCCAAGCGCCGCCGCGGCCAGCGTATCCGGGCCGACCCGGCCGAGCAGCACCACGTCGGTGGCGTGAATGAGCGATTGCGACAGGTTGGTCAGCACCAGGGGATAAGCGAGCAGCAAGGTCGCGCCGGCTTCGGCGCGCCAGGGGGCAGAGGGGAGGCGGGTCTTCGGCACCGGCAGCCCTTAGGCGCCGCCTCGTCGCCATGTCGCGCAAAAAGCCGTGCCCGTCGCCTTGCGGAATGCTGTCAGCCTCATTCTGCTACTATTCAGCTGAACGTGGATAGTGCACGGCTCACCGAGCGAGGGAAATGGGGGGATTTCGACATGCGGGCAGGTTTCTTGATGGCGGCCACGGCGATCGGCCTGGCGATGGCGGCGCCGGCGAGCGCGCAAACCAGCCGGGAGCGGCCGGTGCCAGTCCTGTCGCCGGGACAATCGCTGAGCGGTGAACTCACTCCGCTCGATAATCAGCGGCGTTCCGGCAAATATGAGGACGTCTATACGATTCAGGGCCGCCGCGGTCAGCGGGTGGAGATCACCCTGACTTCCGACGATTTCGACCCGTATCTGCTCGTCACCGGGCCGGGTGGCTATGCGATGTCGAACGACGATGCCGAGGGCCTCGATCTCGGCAGCCGCCTGACGCTCGAGCTGCCGGCGGACGGCAGCTATCGCGTCTCGGCGACCAGCTTCGCGTCCGGTTCGATGGGCGCCTACACGATCAATGCGCGTGCCGCCTCGGCCAATGCGCAGATCGACGAAGCGCCGGCCTCGACCCCGATCCGCATCGGCGCGTCGGTGCAGGGCAATCTCGACCGCGGCGACCAGGCCGTCGGCGACAAGTATCAGGAATTGTACCGCCTGACCGCCCAGCGCGGCGAGCGCGTCCGGATCAATCTGAGCTCGTCGGATTTCGACACCGTCGTTACGCTGCAAATGCCTGACGGCACCATACTCAGCAATGACGATCATGGTGAGGAAACCGGCACGAACAGCCGGCTCGAGACCGTGCTTTCGGAAGGCGGCGACTATCTGATCGGCGTCACTTCCTATGGCGATGGCGAGACCGGCCGCTACCGGCTCGCGCTGGAGCGCCAGGCCGGCGATCCGCGTCATGCCAACGTCCGCGGCGGCGCCCGTGTGCTCGCGGTGGCGGTCGGGGTGTCGGATTATGAGCGCATGTCCGATCTCGACAATACCGACGACGACGCGACCGAGTTGCTGGGCGCGCTTCGCCAGGCGGGCATTTTGCATCCGGCCAGCGTCGTGCTGACCAATGCGGAAGCGACCAAGGGGCGCGTTACCGCCGCCCTGCGCCGCGCCGCGCAACAGGCCGGTCCGGATGACGTCGTCATGTTCTTTTATTCCGGCCATGGCGATCAGGTCGATGTCGACCGCTCGGCCCAGGAACTGGACGGCCGCGCCGAGACGATCGAGCTTTACGATGAGGCAATGCTCGACACCGAATTGGAGCAGTTGCTGAACGGCATCGACGCCCGCATGATCATCGCCGCGATCGATGCCTGCTTCAGCGGCGGTTTCCGCAATGTGGTCAACCGGCCCAACGTGCTCGGCCTGTTCAGCTCGGAAGAGGATCTGACCAGCCTCGTCGCCTCCCGGCTCGAGGCGGGCGGCTACCTGTCTTATTATCTGCGCACCGGCATGTCCGGCGAGGCGGACAATGATGGCGACCGGGTGATCACCGCCGGTGAGCTTAGCACCTATCTGCGCCGCCGTTTCCGGCTGGAAGGCGACATCCCCGCATCGACCCGCGAGGATCAGGCCAATTATCAATATCTGCTCGTCGAGCGTGGCGGCATCCACATCGATGACGGCGTCGTCCGCCTCGGCGGTGGCGGCCCGCGCGCAGCGAGCGCGGCGAGCAATTCGGAACTGGCCGGCAAGCCGACCGACTGACCGATCCGGACCGGTCCCTCCGAGGAGGGGCCGGTCCTGGCTCAACCGCCCGGCAGTACCGTCAGGTCGGTGACGCGCAGCAGCATCCTGCGGGCGTGCATGACCTCCGCTTCCAAAGCGGGATCGGCGAGGTCCGCAGGCGCGATCCGCTCGGGCCAGTCCCGGGCGATGCATTCGGCGATCGCATCCAGTTTAGCTTCGTCGGCGAGGAAGCGCGGATCGACCGTCGCCGGATCGGCGACCACGCGCAGCCGCAGGCAGGCCGGGCCGCCGCCATTCGACATGGACTGGCGCACATCGACGAAGAGCGTCTCGCGGATCGGTCCGTTGCCCGCGACCATTTCCTGCAGGTAACCGGACACGGCCGCGTTGGCCCGGGCTTCCTCCGGCAGGATCAGAGCCATGCCGCCCGATGGCATCGTCACCAACTGGGCGTTGAACAAATAGGATGACACCGCGTCGGCCAGGCTGACGCGGGAGGCGGGGACCTCAACAATCTCGACCTCGGGCAGCAGGCGGCGCAGGTCGCCGTAGAAATAGCCCTTGTTCGCAAAGGCTTGCTCGTGCGCGAACAGGACATGTTCGTTGGCGACGGCGACGACGTCATTGTGGAAGGCGCCGGCGGCGATCGCTTCTTCCGATTGCGCCACGAACAGGGTGCGCGCCGGGTCGAGCCGGTGCCGGCGGGCGATGGCGCGGCTGGCCTCGACATGCTGGCGAACGGGGTAAGGGCCGCCGGAGACGCCATAGACGAATATCTCCACGCCCCGTGCGTCGTGCCGAGGCGCGAGCCGCATGTGATTGGCCGCGCCTTCGTCGCCGAAGGTCGCCTGGACGGGCGAATTCACCGTGAAATGCCGCTCGTTCGAGAACGCCATGCGCAGCTGCATCAGCGTCTCGATCCACTCGTGCGAGCGATGATGCATCGTGCGCAAATTCGCGACAGTGAGGTGGCAGCGGCCGTCGGCGGTGTCCGGGGCGGGGGAGACCGTCGCCGCATTGGCCGCCCACATCGCCGAGGCCGACCAGGAGGCGCCGAGCAGGCTGTCCGGAATCCGCTCCTGCGCGGTCACGCCCAGTGCATCCAGCCAGGGCCGGTTCGGCCGCAAATGGGGCACGAAAAAACCCTGGGCGAGGCCGAGCCGCAAATTGGCGCGCATCTTCTCGACGCCCTGCAGCGCCGCCTCGCGCGGCCGCGATACCGAGCCGTAATTGGCGGTCGAGGCGATATTGCCGGCGCTCAGCCCCGCATAATTGTGGCTCGGGCCGACTATCCCGTCGAAATTGATTTCCCTCAGGCTCATCGCGGTGCCGCCTCGAATGCGTCGCCGCGCTTCAAGCCGAGCAACTCGGCAGCGACCGGATCGAGCGTCGCGCGATCATCCTCGATCCGCACCTGCCCGAAACAGCAGGCATAATCCTTCAGTCTGCCGGTCGCGACCAGCATCGTCTTGCCTGCGCCTTCCTCATGTGGGCCGGTGAAGGTGAGCGACCGGGACTCGCGGATGGTGCGAATCTCGTCGGTCTCCGTCTCGACTGTCGGGCCGCCGTCGAAAATGTCGATATAATCCTCGTGCGCGAAGCCTTCGGCCTCCAGCATCCGCATCGCGGCGCGACCGGACGGGTGGGGGACGCCCATCACCGCGCGTGCGGTTTCGGGCAGCATGGGAATGTAGATCGGCGTCTTCGGCATCAGATCGGAGATGAATTGCGTCCCGTGCACGCCGTTGAACGCGTCCGCTTCCTGGAAATTCATCCCGAAAAAACGCCCGGCAATCGCGTCCCAGAAAGGCGAGCCGCCGGCCGTATCGATCACGCCGCGCAATTCGGCCAGCACCCGGTCGGCGAAGCGCGCGCGGTGCGCCTTGATGAACAGATAGCGGCTGCGGGCGAGCAGCATGCCAAGGCCCCCGGCGCGCGATTCCGGGTGCAGGAACAGCCCGCCCACTTCCGAACAGCCCTCATAATCG